>CALGFH010000018.1 GCA_937881255.1 uncultured Actinomycetes bacterium | reverse complement strand
GGGTCGAGACCTCGGAGCCGGCCTGCACGAACCGGAAGATGTTGTCGATGAACAGGAGCACGTCCTGGCCCATCTCGTCGCGGAAGTACTCGGCGACGGTCAGCGCGGCCAGGCCGACCCGCAGCCGCACCCCGGGCGGCTCGTCCATCTGGCCGAAGATCAGCGCCGTCTTGTCGATGACGCCGGTCTCGCTCATCTCCAGGAACAGGTCGTTGCCCTCGCGGGTCCGCTCCCCGACCCCGGCGAACACCGACACGCCCGAGTGCTCCTCGGCCACCCGGTAGATCATCTCCTGGATGACCACGGTCTTGCCGACCCCGGCGCCGCCGAACATGCCGATCTTGCCGCCGGCCACGTACGGCTCCAGCAGGTCGATGACCTTGATGCCGGTCTCGAACATCTCGGTCTTGGGCTCGAGCTGGTCGTAGCTGGGGGCGTGGCGGTGGATCGGCCAGCGCTCGTCGGCCTGGAAGTCGGGGTCGTCGAGGGCCTGGCCGAGCACGTTGAAGACGTGGCCGAGGGTCTGCTCCCCCACTGGCATGGTCATGGGCGCGCCCGTGTCGGTGACCGGCGTCCCCCTGACCAGGCCGTCGGTCGGCGACATGGCGATCGCCCGGACCAGCGACTCGCCGATGTGCTGGGCGACCTCGCAGGTGATGGTCGTCGTGTCGCCGTCGAGGGTCCGCTCGACGGTCAGGGCGTTGTTGATCGCGGGCATCTCGTCGGGGGCGAACTCGACGTCCAGTACCGGGCCGATGATCCGGACGACCCGCCCGGTGCCGCCTCCGCTGCGGCCGGTGTCCCGCTCGTATGCGACCGTGGCCATGTCGTCTCAGCTCCCGTTGCTCTGGAGGGCTTCCGCGCCCCCGACGATCTCCATGATCTCCTGGGTGATCTCGGCCTGCCTGGCCTGGTTGTACTCGCGGGTCAGGTCCTCGATCAGCTCCGAGGCGTTGTCGGTGGCGGCCTTCATGGCCCGGCGCCTGGACGCGTGCTCGGAGGCCGCCGCCTCCAGCATGGCCGTGAACACCCGGGCCGCGACATACCGGGGCAGCAGGGCGTCGAGCACGGCCTGGGCGCTGGGCTCGTAGATGTACATCGGGATGGGCTGGGGCGGCCGCTCCGAGGTCTCCTCCACCACCAGGGGGATGATCCGCCTGGCCTCGGCCCGCTGGGTCGCGGCCGACACGTAGTCGGTGTAGACCATGTGCAGCTCGTCGACCTCGTGGTCGAGGAACGCCTCGAGCATGGTGTCGGCCACCTGCTTGGCGTCGTCGTAGTCGGGCCGGTCGGCCAGGCCGGTCCAGCTCTCGGCCAGCTCGCGGCGCCGGAATCGGTAGTAGCCGACGCCCTTGCGGCCGGTGACGTAGAGCCGGGGCTCGACCCCGTCGGCCTGGAGCCTGGCCATCAGCTCGGCCGCGGTCCGGAGCACGTTGGCGTTGTAGGGCCCGGCCAGGCCCCGGTCGGAGGTGAGCACCAGCACCCCGGCCGCCTTGACCTCGGCCCGCGGCTCCAGCAGCGGGTGCGAGATGGTCACCTCGGTGTTGGCCACGCTGGTCAGGGCCTGGGTGACCTGGTTGGTGTAGGGCCGCGAGGCCTCGACCCGCTGCTGGGCGCGGACCACCCGCGAGGCCGAGATGAGCTCGAAGGCCCTGGTGATCTTCTGGGTCGACTGCACCGTGCGGATGCGCCGGCGGACGACCCGGAGCTGAGCGGCCACGGGTCAGGGACTCTGCGCCGGGGAGCGGCCGGCCGGGCCGGCCTCGGCCTCGAACTCCTCGGGGCTGCGCCGGTAGCGCTTGACCGAGTCCTGGCCCTCCTCACCCTCGTCCATCGGGTCGGCGTCCTTCTCCTTGGGCGCCGCCCGCTCGCCCGACGGCCGGAAGCGGCCCTTGAACGCCTCCACGCCCTCCTTCAGCTTGGCCTCGACCTCGTCGGGGAGCGTGCCCTCGTTGCGGATGTGCTCGCCCACGTCGGGGTGGCTGGCGTCCATGAACTCGAGCAGCTCGGCCTCGAAGCGGCGCACGTCCTCGACCGGGATGTCGTCCAGGTAGCCGTTGCCGCCGGCCCAGATGGCGATGACCTGCTTCTCGACCGGGACCGGCTGGTACTGGCCCTGCTTGAGCAGCTCGACCATGCGGGCGCCCCGGTCCAGCTGGTCCCGGGAGGCCTTGTCGAGGTCGGAGGCGAACAGGGCGAACGCCTCCAGGGCCCGGAACTGGGCCAGGTCGATGCGCAGGGTGCCGGCGACCTGGCGCATGGCCCTGATCTGGGCGCTGCCGCCGACCCGCGACACCGAGGTGCCGACGTTGATGGCCGGCCGCACGCCCTGGTTGAACAGGTCGGCCTCCAGGTAGATCTGGCCGTCGGTGATCGAGATGACGTTGGTCGGGATGTAGGCCGAGATGTCGTTGCCCTTGGTCTCGATGATCGGCAGGCCGGTCAGCGAGCCCCCGCCCATCTCGTCGGACAGCTTGGCGCAGCGCTCCAGCAGCCGCGAGTGGAGGTAGAACACGTCGCCGGGATAGGCCTCGCGGCCGGCCGGGCGGCGCAGCAGCAGGGAGATCTCGCGGTAGGCCTCGGCCTGCTTGGAGAGGTCGTCGAAGACGATCAGGGCGTGCTCGCCCTTGTACATCCAGTGCTGGCCCATGGCCGAGCCGGCGTAGGGGGCGACGTACTTGAAGGAGGCCGGCAGGTCGGCCGGGGCGCTGACGACCACGGTGTACTCCAGCGCGCCGTTCTCCTCCAGGGCGCCGACGAACTCGCGCACGGTGGTGGCCTTCTGGCCGATGGCCACGTAGATGCACTTGACCTGCTTGTCGGTGCCCCAGTGCTGGCGCTGGTTGATGATCGTGTCCAGGCAGACGGCGCTCTTGCCGGTCTTCTGGTCGCCGATGATCAGCTCGCGCTGGCCCCGGCCGATGTTGGTCATGGCGTCGATCGCCTTGATGCCGGTCTCCAGCGGCTCCTTCACCGGCTGGCGCTGCACCACCGTGGGGGCCTGGAGCTCCAGGGCCCTGGTGGCCTCGGACTCGATGTCGCCCTTGCCGTCCAGGGGGCGGCCCAGCGGGTCGACCACCCGGCCCAGGAAGCCGTCGCCGACCGGCACCGACAGGACCCGCCCGGTGTGCTTGACCTCGTCGCCCTCCTCGATCCCGGAGGCGTCGCCGAAGACCACGCAGCCGATCTCGCGCACGTCCAGGTTGAGGGCCATGCCGAGCAGGCCGCCGGGGAACTCGAGCAGCTCCAGGGCCATGGTCGAGGGCATGCCCTCGACCCGGGCGATGCCGTCGCCGGTCTCGGTGACCCGCCCGACCTCCTCCCGGGTCACCGACGGCCGGAAGGATTCGACGTGCTTCTTGAGCGCGGCCGCGATGTCGTCCGGCCTGATCGAAAGTTCGGTCATGTCGTGCCCTTTCGCTCTTCGTCTCAGGCCTGGCTAGGCGACCCCGAGGGCCTCGCGGGCCTGCTCGAGGCGGCTGCGGATGCTGCCGTCGAACAGCTCGTCCCCGACGCGGACGACCACTGAGCCCAAAATAGCTTCGTCCACCGTGACCTGCAGCACGACCGGCTTGCCGAGCACGCGGGTCAGGGCCTCGGCCAGCCGGGCCCGGCGCTGGTCGTCGAGCTCGACGGCGCTGCGGACCTCGGCCACCACCCGGTTGCGGCGGGCCGCCGCCGCCTCGGCCCACGCCTTGGCCACGGTGTCCAGGTCGTGGCCCTCGTGCAGCTCGACCAGCAGGTCGGCCAGGGCGGCGGTCCGCCGGCCGGCCCGGCCGTCGAGCAGGTCGGCGACCAGGGCCCGCTTGTTCTCGACGGGCAGGCCGGGGTTGGTCAGGGCCGAGCGCACCTGCGGCTGCTGCTCGACCACGGTGCCGAGGAAGAACAGCTCGCCCTCGACCTGCTCCAGCTCGCCGGCTTTCTCGGCGCCGGTGAAGGCGGCCATGGCGGCCAGGCCGGCCAGCAGGCTGGGGAAGTCCCGCAGCCGGACCCGCTGCCTGGTGGCCACGGTGGCCAGCAGCTCGACGCTGGCCTGGTCCAGCCGGCCGCCGCCGAGCTCGGTCAGCAGGGCCCGCTTGGGCTCGGGCGGGAGCCCGGGGTCGGCCAGGGCCTTGCGCAGCCGCACCTGGCCGACCAGCAGCCGGGCCAGCTCCTCCAGGTCGGCCTCGACCTGGTCGATCGCCCGCTGGCCACGCCCGGCCGCCTCGTCGAGCAGCTCCTGGGCGTGGGCGGCCAGCGCCTGGTTAACCTCGGTCGCCATCGCCGTCCTCGCGCCGGCCGGTCAGGGCGCCGGCCTGGGCCTGGTTGCCGAGCTCGTCGATGTACTCGTCGACCAGGCGCAGCTGGCGGTCCCGGTCGAGCGAGTCGCCGACCACCCGGGTGGCCAGCTCGACGGCCAGGGTGCCGACCTCGTTGCGGAGCTGGCGGATGGCCTGGTCGCGCTCGGCCCGGATGGCCTGCCGGGCCCGGTCGAGCTCCCGGCCGGCGTCGGCCTCGGCCTTGCCGAGCAGGTCCCGGCGGACCCGCTCGGCGTTGGCCCGGGCCTCCTCCAGGATCCGCTGGGTCTCGTCCTCGGCGTCGCGCAGCCGCCGCCGGTACTGCTCCAGCAGCTGCTCGGCCTCCTCGCGGTCCTTCTCGGCCTTCTCCAGCTTGCCCTCGATGTTGGCCCGGCGGTCCTTGAACGCCTGGTTGATCGAGGGGAAGACCGTCCGGTACATGAGGAACAGCAGGATCAGGAACGCGACCGTGCCCCAGATGAGCTCGTTCGAGGCGGGCAGGATGGGGTTCTGCTCATGCTCCGCCGTCTCCTGGGCCAGGACGTAGGCAAGCTGCACGTGCCCTCCCACCTACTGGACGACGAACGCCAGGGCGAAGCCGAACAGGGCCAGGGCCTCGACCAGGGCGAGGCCGATGAACATCAGCGTGCGGACCTGGCCGGCCGACTCGGGCTGGCGCGAGATGCCCTCGACGGTCTTGCCGACCAGGAAGCCGATGCCGATGCCCGGCCCGAGCGTGCCAAGGCCGTAGCCGATGATCGAGACGCTGCCGCTGACGGTGTCCTCGGCGGCCAGGATGTTCTGCATCAGTGCCAGGCTCATCTCGGGGTCTGCTCCTTTGCTAGTGCTCGGGCTCCAAGGCTCCGGCGATGTACACGGCGGACAGGATCGTGAAGACGTAGGCCTGCAGGCCGGCCACGAACAGCTCGAAGGCGATCAGGGCGACCGAGAAGATCAGCGCCCCCACCCCGAACACCGCGCTGATGTTCATGGAGGTCAGCATGTAGCCGGTGGCCACGAAGAACACCGAGAGGATCAGGTGGCCGGCGATCATGTTGGCCAGCAGCCGGATGGCCAGGGTGACCGGCCGGACGACGAAGGTCGAGATCAGCTCGATCGGCGTCAGCAGGATGTAGATGGCCTTGGGCATGCCCGGTGGGAACAGGGCGTTCTTGAAGTAGCTGACGAAGCCCTGCTGGCTGATCCCGATGCTGATGAACAGCAGCAGGCTGCAGATGGCCATGATCGCCGGCAGGGCCATGCGGCCGTTCAGCGGGAAGAAGATCGGCGGGATGACGCCGCCCAGGTTGCCGAAGAAGACGAACACGAACAGGGTCGTCAGGTAGGGCAGGAAGCGCAGCCCCTCGCGGCCGATGACCTCGAGCACGATCTGGCCGCGGATGAAGTCGACGATCGACTCCATCACGTTCTGGAGCCCGGACGGCACCAGCTTGGGGCTCCGGAAGGCGAAGAAGAACAGCCCCCAGGTCAGCAGCGCGATCAGGAACATCTGGAGCACCACGCGGTTGATGCTGAGGTCGATGCCGGCGACCTCCAGATGGACGATGTCCGGCCACTCGAAGATCTCGATGCCGGGGGCGTGGAAGCCCTCCCGCTCCTGGGCCAGGGGAAGCGCCGGTAGCCTCATGGTCGCTCCCTCAGCTGCTGCCGTAGCGCTTGACGATCAGGTAGAAGGCGCCCGCCATCCCGACGACGATGCCCACCGCCACCAGGTACCGGGTGCCGAGCCAGCGGTCGAGCAGCCAGCCGATGCCGCCCCAGGCGAGCACGCCCGCGATCAGCGTGCCGATGATCGACCAGACCATCTCGGCGCCGCGGCCGGAGGGCTCCCGTTCTGGCCCGGATTCGCTCATGGGCGGGCGAATCTATCATCGCGACCCCGCCTTCTTCTCGTCGGTGACGACGTAGGGGATCTTGGCCCGCATGGCGAAGCGGATCTCGGCCGCCAGGTAGATCACGGTCCCGGCGACCAGGGCGAGGGCGAACGCCTCCCGGTCGAAGGCGGTCGTGTCCCTGAGCAGGAACAGCAGCAGCCCGATGACGACCATCTTGAAGGTGAAGGTGAGCACCGCCGCCGGCAGCATCAGCTCGGGCTGGACCCGCCCGGCGGCCCCGACGGCCAGCAGGGTGGCCGAGAAGAAGGCGATGGCCAGGGCGAGCCCGAAGGCGGCGCCCAGCACGCCCTTGGAACCGGCGGCCCACCAGGCGAGACCGAGGGCGACGGGCGCGGCGGCCGCGGTGGCCAGGGCGGCCCCGCGGGCCATGCGCACCTCCTCGGTCATCGCACACCCGCCTTCCGAGACGACTTGTTCCACGCAGGGCGTACCCGCCGCTGGTCGCGGCACCGTCCCCGGCGTGGAAGTGGACGGTGAATCTACCAGGCACGACCGTCGTCTTGCCAAGCACGCGCTGGCCGCTTCAGGGGTCCAGCGGCCCTGCCGAGATCAGGGGGGTGAGACCACGCCTCGTCGCCCTCTGCCTGCTCGTCCTGCTGGCCGCCTGCGGCGGCGCCGAGGAGCGCCCGCCGGCCCCGCCCCGGGACGAGCTGGTCGGCACCGCCGACGTCGAGCGCCTGCTGGTCAGCACCCAGAAGCGCAAGAGCCCGGGCTGCGGGTGGGCACGGCCAGCTGCCCCGACCAGGTCCGGCTGGCCAACCGCCCGGGCGGCCACCGTCCGCTGCGGGGCCGCCGGCGCCCCCAGGGTCCGGGTGGTCGAGATCGGCGCCACCATCGGCTGCACCATCACCCTGGGCGACGCCGTCCAGAAGGTCACCGCCGAGGTCAAGGACCTCAAGGGCACGGTCGTCGTCCGGTCCTGACCGATCCCCTTGCCTGCCTTGCTAGAATTTCCCC
>CALGFH010000017.1 GCA_937881255.1 uncultured Actinomycetes bacterium | reverse complement strand
CATGTCCCCCCGTTCGCTGCTGCGGCGCGCCGGCCTGGTCCTGGCGCTGTGCGCCGCCAGCCTGCTCGCCCTGCCCGTGGCCGCCGGCGCCCAGGCCGACCCGGCCCGGGTGCGGGTCGCCCACTTCTCCCCCGACGCCCCGGCCGTCGACGTCTACGTCAACGACGACCGGGTCCTGTCCGGGGTCGAGTACAAGACCGTCTCGGACTACCTGGAGCTGCCCGCCGGGTCCTATGACCTGGCCGTCCGCCCGGCCGGGGCGGCCGCCTCCTCCGACCCGGTGATCGAGGCCACGGCCGAGGTCGAGACCGGCAACGCCTACACCGTCGCCGCCGTCGGCGCCCTGGACGACATCGCGGCCGAGATCTTCAGCGACGACCTGAGCGCTCCCGGCTCCGGCAAGGCCAAGGTCCGGGTCATCCACGCCGCCCCCGAGGTCCCGGCGGTCGACGTGGCCGTGGAGGGCGGCCCGACCCTGTTCGAGGCGGTCGAGTTCCCCTCGGCCACCGACTACGCCGAGGTCGACGCGGCCACCTACCCGATCCAGGTCAAGGCGGCCGGCGGCGACGACGTGCTGCTGGAGGCCAGCCTGCCGGTCAAGGCGGGCACCATCTACTCGGTGGCGGCCGTTGGCGGGGCCGGCAAGGACGTCGAGCTGCTGCCGATCGTCGACGCCACCGGCACCGGCCAGGCACCCCACGGCGGCATCGCCACCGGCGCCGGCGGGACCGCCCCCGGCACCACCGTCCCCGGCGTCAGCGTGGTCCTGGCCGGGGCGGCCGTGCTCGCCCTGGCCGGGCTCGGCGCCAGCGTGCTGCTGCGCCGGCGTGCCGGCTGACCGCCGGGTCGCCGCCGGGCTGGCGTCGCTGACGCTGGCCCTGGTCCTCGGGGCGTGCGGGGAGTCCCCCGCGCGCCCCGGGGCGTCGCCGGCCACGGCCCCTCCGGCCACGACGGCGCCGACCACCACCACGGTGGCCGCCCCGTCCTCGACCCGGCCGGCGCGGGCCCGCCAGCCGTCGCCGCCGGTCCGGGTCGAGATCCCCTCCATCGGGGTGTCCAGCCGGCTGGTCCGCCTCGGCCTGAACGCCGACGGGACCATGGAGGTGCCGCGCGACTACGGCCTGGCCGGCTGGTTCACCGGCGGGGCCATGCCCGGCCAGGACGGCCCGGCGGTCATCTCCGGCCACGTCGACTCCAAGTCGGGCCCGGCGGTGTTCTACCGGCTGCGGGAGCTGCGGCCCGGCGACACCATCCGGGTGCGGCGGGCGGCCGGCGACTGGCTGGCCTTCGAGGTCACCGGGACCGCCCGCTACGCCAAGGCCGAGTTCCCCACCGACGCCGTCTTCGGCCCGGTCACCGGCCCGGTCCTGCGCGTCATCACCTGCGGCGGCGACTTCGACCGGTCGAGCGGCCACTACCTGGACAACGTGGTCGTGACCGCCCGCCCGGTCGATTCTCCTTAGTCTGCGTTCCGCAGCGCCACCGCCGGCTTGATCCTGGCCGCCTGGCGGGCCGGCCAGGCGGTGGCGGCCAGGGAGGCCAGGGCGGTGGCCGCGACCAGCAGGGTGATGTTCATCCAGGGGATGGGGAACGGGACGCCGGAGCCCTGGAGGTCGTCGTCGTTGCGGAACAGCAGGTAGCTGGTGACGATCGACAGGGCGGTGCCGAGCAGGATGCCCTCGAGGGCGACGAACGAGCTCTCCAGCAGGAACGCCCGCCGGACCACCGCGGCCGGGAAGCCGAGGGCCCGGAGCACGCCAACGGTGCGGCGGCGCTCGCGGACGGCCCGGATCATGACCACCCCGAGGCCGGCCACCCCGACCACCAGCCCCAGGGCCAGGAAGCCCTGGAGGAGCTGGAAGAAGGACCGGTTGGCGGCGAAGTCCTGCTCGACCAGGTGGCGCATGCGGGTCGCGACCAGGCCCTGGGGCAGGAACTCGCCCTGGAGGTCGGCGGCCACGGCCTGGTCGGAGACGCCGGGGGCCAGGGCCAGGAGCGCCGCCGAGGGCCGGGCCCGGTCCCCGAACTGCTCCCCGAGCCCGCCGGCGGCCATCACCAGAGGGCTACCGGCGACCTCAGGGCCGACGGCCTCGAAGGCGGTCGAGTCGGCCAGGATGCCGGCGATGACCTTGCCCTCCCGGCGGCCGCTGCCCGGGTCGACGAGGGTCAGGGTGTCGCCCGGCCGGTAGGTGACCGAGCCCATGCCGGACTCCTCCTGGCCCAGGTACTGGTCGAGGATCACATAGCGCGGGTCGGCCAGCACGGCCCGCCAGACGGCCCGGTCGTCGCCGCCCAGGCGGTCCAGCCGGGCGTCCAGCGGGAACAGGCCGTGGTCGGCCAGGGCCGGGGTGGCCCCGACCACCGTCGCCGGGACCGCCTTGGCGGCGCCGGGCACGCCCAGCACCTCGGCCTCGGCCGAGGCCAGGGGCGCGACCCCGGCCACCCGGCCGGCGAAAGGCTGACCCATCAGCCGCTCGGCCGGGTCACCGATCGCCGCCGAGGGGTGGTAGTCGACCCGCAGCGGGTATCCGCCGGAGGCCTGGGCCACGGCCCGGTCGACGCCCGAGTCGATCACCGACCCGAGCACCGAGATCAGCACCAGGGTGAACACCACCAGGCCGTACATGCTGAGGGTGGCCCCGGTCCGGAAGCGCCTGGCCACCGGGTAGGCCACGGCCAGCCTGGCCGAGAGGCCGGCCGCCGACGGCCGGGCCAGCACCGGCCGCAGCAGCCGCAGCAGCAGCTCCTGGTTCTGGCTGACCAGCAGCACGGCCGAGAAGGTCAGCACCACCCCGAGGACCACGAAGGTGGCGGTGGAGCCGTCGTCGAACAGCTCGGGTCGGACGGTGTTGGCGACCAGGCCCCAGCCGAGCACGGCCAGCGACGCCCCGGTGTAGACGGCCCGCCGGGGCAGGACCCGGACCAGCAGCGGGCACAGGGCGGCGGCGGCCAGGGCCGGGTACAGGTAGGTGCCGACGCCCTGGCTGCCGGCGATGGCGACCACCGCGGCGGCCCCGAACCCGGCCGCGACCAGGCTCGACAGCACCACCCAGCGGCGCTTGAGGGGGCGGCCGGTCCCCGGGGGGAGGTCGCGGATGGCGGCGATGATGTTGACCCGGCTGATGCGGATGCTGGTCAGGGCGACGGTCAGGAAGGCGATCAGGAAGCCGGCCGCGAACCCGTTGACCAGGCTGGTCGGGGTGACGGTGAAGGTCAGCAGGGGCCCGCCCTCGGTGGCGAAGCTGGCGAAGATGCGGGCGGTGACCTCGATGACCGCCCGGCCGACGCCCAGCCCGGCGACCAGCCCGAGGGCGGAGGCGACCAGGGCGTAGACCGTCCCCTCGATGACGAAGCCGCGGATCAGCCGGCCCCGGCGCAGGCCGACCGCCCGCAGCATCCCGAGCTCGCCCTTGCGCTCCTCGGCCAGCATCACGAACACGTTCACCAGCAGCATGACCCCGGCGATGATGGCGAAGCTGCCGATGAACAGGAACAGGGCGCCGAACTCGCCCCCGATGGCCTCGGCCTCCTCCAGCAGCTCCTGCTTGGGGGTGGCGACGGCGGTGCCCTGGCCGCCCAGGGGCCCGAGGGCGGCCTGGAGCTTGGCCTTGACCTGGTCGCTGGCGGCGGCCCCGCCCTCGACCCCGCCGGTGTTGGAGACCAGGGTGAGGGTCTCGGGCCCGGCCCGGCCGCCCACCGGCCCGGCCACCCAGGACAGCGTGCCCGGCTCCACGAAGGCGCCGTGCTCGCCGAACCCGGCCAGCCCCCTGGCCGGCACGACCCGGGCCACCTCGAGGGTCACCGGGCGGCCGTCCAGGTGGAAGGTGACCCGGTCGCCGGCCCGCGCGTCCACGGCGCCGGCCAGGCTGTCGCTCAGCACCACCCGGCCCCGGCCGGGGGCCGGCCCGGCCAGCGACGACCCCGGCCCCTCGAAGCTGGCCGCGGCCGCGAAGTCCAGCTCCAGCAGGGTGGCCCGGGGCTCGCCCTTGCCGTCGGAGACCGCGGCGGCCCCGTGGCGGCGGACGGTGAGCAGGCCGTCGACCGCCGGGTCGCCGCGCAGGGGCTCGAGGCGGCGGGCCGCCTCCTCGCCCTGGGCCGGGTCGGGCGAGGACACCACCTCGTCGACCACGCCCAGCTCGCGGTAGGCGTTCTGCCTGAACGACTGGTCGAGGGTGTCGCCGACGACCAGGCTGCCGACGATGATCGCCGTGCCCAGCACCGAGCCGGCCACGACCAGGGCGGCCTCGGCCCGGCGGCGGTTGAGTTGGCGCAGGGCGAGGCGGCGGGTCAGCGGCCCGCGCACGGCCAGGACGACGGTCAGGAGCAGGCCGGCACCGCCCAGGCCGACCAGGAAGGGGGTCAGGTTCGGGTACACCGGTCAGCTCCCCACCGACGCCAGCGGGCGCCGCTCGTCGCCGATCAGGTGGCCGTCGCGCATGCGCACGACCCGGCCGGCCGAGCCGCCGATGGCCGGGTCGTGGGTGACCAGCACGATCGTCTGGCCCTCCTCGCGGTTCAGCTCGTGCAGCAGGGCCACGACCTGGTCGGCCATGGAGGTGTCGAGGTTGCCGGTGGGCTCGTCGGCCCAGACGATCGCCGGGCGGGCGGCCAGGGCCCTGGCGATGGTGACCCGCTGCTGCTCCCCGCCGGACAGCTGGTTGGGCCGGTGGCCGGTGCGGTGGCCGAGGCCGACCCGCTCCAGCATCTGGGTGGCGGTGGCCCTGGCCTTGCGGGCCGGGACGCCGTTGAGCAGCAGCGGCAGCTCGACGTTCTCGGCCGCGCTGAACACCGGGATGAGGTTGAAGGCCTGGAAGATGAAGCCCATCGACCGGGCCCGGTGGCTGGTCCGGCGGGCGTCGGACATGGCGAACAGGTCCTGGCCCTCGACCAGCACCCGGCCGCCGTCGATGTCGTCCAGCCCGGACAGGCAGTTCAGCAGCGTGGTCTTGCCCGAGCCGCTCGGGCCCATCACCGCGACCAGCTCGCCGCGCCGCACCACCAGGTCGAGGCCGGCCAGGGCCTCGACCTCGATGCCACCGGTCCGGTACACCTTGCGCACCTGCTCGGCCACGAGCAGGGGCTCGACCTGGCCGTTCTCGTTCACGTTGGGCTCCTCGAGCTCAGGGGTCGTCTCGAGGAGCCAGCCTGGCGCGTGGCCGGCCCGGCAACCATCCGGGATGCCCCCGGAAGATCCCCCAGCTAGCCCCCCGCCGGGCTCAGGGTTTCCCCCGGGAGCATCCCGTGACCAGGCCGGTCAGGCCGCCTTCTGGGCCCACAGGGCCGAGTTCCAGAACGGGCCCTCCTGGGTCGCGTTGTCGCCGACGTTGGCGAAGCTGCTGCGCACGGCCAGGTAGGTCGGCTTGGCGTACAGCGGGATGGTGGCCATGTCGGCGGTGAGCTGCTGGTCGATCTGGTTGCCGAGCTCGGCCGACTTGGCCTCGTCGACCTCCCGCACCGCCTGGCGGAACAGCTGGTCGACCTTGTCGCTCTCGTACTGGCCGTAGTTGCTGCCGCCGCCGGTCCGGTAGATGTCCTGGCTGGAGGAGATGGCGAAGGGGTTGCCGACCCAGCCGAAGTTGGCGATGTCGAAGTTGCCCTGGGGCAGCCACTCGCCGAAGAACTTGCGGTTGTCGGCGTTGACGATCTTGATGTCGATCCCGACCTGCTTGAGCTGGGCCTGGATGAGCTGCTCCTGGGTCTCGCGGAGCTGGTTGCCGGCAGTGGTGGAGATGCGCAGGCTCAGCGGCTTGCCGTCCTTGGCGTAGATGCCGTCGGCGCCCTTGGTGTAGCCGGCGTCCTCCAGCAGCTTGGCCGCCCCGGCCACGTCCGCCTTGCCGTACTGGCCGAAGTGGTCCTGGTAGTAGGGCTGCCCGGGGAGCCAGATGCGGTTGCCCAGCGGCTGGGCCTCGTCGGTGAACTGGCGGACGGTGCGGTCGACCAGCTCGCCGATGTTCAGGCCGGTGGCGATCGCCTTGCGGACGTTCGCGTCGGCCAGGTGCTCGTTCTTGAAGTTGAAGTCCAGGTGCTCGAACGACAGCCCGATGTTGAGCTCGCTGGTCACGTCGGGCAGGGCCTTGACCTGGGCCACCAGGTCGAGCTGGGGCTGGGGGTAGATCAGGTCGACCTCGTTGTTCTGCAGCGCCGCCGGCTGGGTGGTCGACTCGGGCAGGAACCGGAACACGATCGAGTCGAGGTGCGCCTTGGGCCCGAAGTACTTGTCGTTGCGGGCCAGGGTCAGGCTCTGGCCCTGCTCCCAGCCGGAGACGACGTAGGGGCCGTTGGTGGGGATCTTCTCCGGGGCCTTGTCCAGCCCGGTGTTCCAGCCGCCGGCCACCTTGGCCATGTAGTGGGCCGGGAGCAGGCCGTAGAACAGCGACTTCCAGTCGGTGAAGGGCTCGGAGAAGACCACCGTGACCGTCTTGCCGTTGTCGGAGCCCTCGACGCTCTCGATCTGGTCGTAGCCGGTGGTGGCGGCCACGTCGTTGTCCTTGATCGACCCGTTGAGGTTCTTCCACAGGTACTCGAAGTCGTCGGCGCTCACCGGGGTGCCGTCCGACCAGACGGCCTCCTGCCTGATCTTGTAGACGATCGTCTGGGGGTCGGTGCTGGTCTGCTCGGCCGAGTCCATCAGCTCCTTGTTGAGCTGGACGGAAAAGTCGGGATGGAGGCGGAACACCGGCGGGAACATGTTGATGACGACATTCAGCACCGAGGTGCCGTTGTCCTTGGAGGTGTTGTTGTTGAACCCGGTCGGCTCCTGGTCGGCGGCGTAGCTCAGGGTGCCGCCCTCCCTGATCGCGTTGCTGGTCCCGCGCTCCCCGCCTCCCCCGCCGTCACCGCCGCAGGCGGCGATGACGAGGGCGAACGCGATTGGGAGCACGGCCAGCCGGAGCGGCCGTCGGCGCTTGTGCGACATGAGGTCCTCCTTCGAGCATCCGGTCATTTCCCCGGGAAATAGGAGAACTTGATCGTACGCCGGCGTTGACGGCGGCCCGTGAGAATCTCTTAGGGAGTTTCTTAGAGAATTCTCAACCGGGGCGCCGGAAGCCCAGCTCGGCCATGGGCAGGCGGAGCTCGAAGCGGGCCCCCTGGCCCGGCGGGCTCGGGTCGGCCAGGAGCAGCTCCCCGCCCTGGGCGTTGGCCAGCTGGCGGGCGATGTAGAGGCCCAGGCCGACCCCGCCGGCCCGCCGGGTGGCGCCCGAGTCGAGCTGGGTGAAGCGTTCGAAGATGCGCTCGCGGTCGGCCGGGGGGACCCCGGGGCCGGTGTCCTCGACGGCCAGCACGGCCAGGGCGCCGACCCGGCGCGCCTCGACCCGGATCGGGGCCT
>CALGFH010000016.1 GCA_937881255.1 uncultured Actinomycetes bacterium | reverse complement strand
TGCCGCAGGAGCGAAAGCTGGCCGGGGAGGTTCCCGGGCCACAGAGCCGGGCGCTCGAGGAGCGGCGACGGAAGGCCGTGGCCAGGGGCGTGGCCACCATGACCCCGGTGTACGCGGCCGCCGCCCACGGGGCCGTGATCGAGGACGTCGACGGCAACCGCTTCATCGACTTCACCGGCGGCCTGGGGGTGCTGAACGCCGGCCACACCCCGCCGTCGGTCACCCAGGCGGTCAAGGACCAGGTCGAGCGCTACCTCCACACCTGCCAGCACGCGGTGATGAACGAGCCGTACGTGGCCGTGGCCGAGGCCCTCAACCGCATCACCCCCGGCGACTACGAGAAGCGGACCATGCTGGTGAACTCGGGGGCCGAGGCGACCGAGAACGTGGTCAAGATCGCCCGGGCCGCCACCGGCCGCCCGGGCGTGGTCGTGTTCGACAACGCCTTCCACGGCCGCACCCTGCTCGCCCTGGCCATGACCGGCAAGGTCACCCCCTACAAGCAGGGCTACCAGCCGTTCCCGAGCGAGATCTACCGGATGCCCTACCCCTACTGCTACCGCTGCCCGTTCCACCTCACCCCCTCGAACTGCGGCCTGGCCTGCGCCGACTACGTCGAGGAGGAGATCAAGGTCCACGTCGGCCCCCAGAACGTTGCCTGCCTGATCGTCGAGCCGGTCCAGGGCGAGGGCGGCTTCATCGCCCCGCCGCCCGGCTGGATGGAGCGGATCGCCGACATGTGCCGGCGCCTGGAGATCCCGTTCGTGGCCGACGAGGTCCAGTCGGGCTTCGGCCGCACCGGCACCCTGTACGCCACCGAGCAGCACCCCGGCGTGGTCCCCGACTTCACCGTCTCGGCCAAGTCGATCGCCTCCGGCCTGCCCCTGGCCGCGGTCACCGGCCGGGCCGAGCTGATGGACGCCCCCGGCCCGGGCGGGCTCGGCGGCACCTACGGCGGCAACCCGCTGGCCTGCGTGGCCGCGCTGGCCACCATCGAGCTGTTCGAGCGGGGCGACCTGCTGGAGCGGTCCCGGCGGATGGGCGACATCCTGGGCCGGCGGCTGGGCGAGCTGGGCGAGCGCCACCGGATCGTCGGCGAGGTCAGGGGCCTCGGCGCGATGATGGCCATGGAGCTGGTCAGCGACCGGGAGACCAAGGAGCCGGCCAAGGAGGCGACCAGCCAGGTGGTGGCCTCCGCGGCCCGCAACGGCCTGCTCACCCTCAAGGCCGGGATCCACGACAACGTCGTGCGCATCCTCGCCCCCCTGGTCATGGACGAGCAGCTGCTGTCGGACGGGATCGACATCCTCGACCGGGCCCTGGCCGGCGCGTCGGCATGAGGACGGCCATGTGGGTCGCCGGCGGCGACCGGCCTGGGCTCGGGCCGGTCGACGTGGTCGTCAACCCGGCCACCGAGGAGCCGCTGGCCGAGGTGCCCTCGGCAACGCCCGGCCAGGTCGACCAGGCCGTCGCGGCGGCCCGGGCGGCCCTGCCTGGCTGGCGGCGGACCCCGGCCGCCGAGCGGGGCGAGCTGCTGCACGGGGTCGCCGCCTGGCTGCGCGGGCACGGCGACGAGCTGGGCCGGCTGATGGCCCTGGAGGGCGGCAAGCCGCTGGTCGAGAACACCGACGAGGTCGGCTGGACGGCCAACGCCTTCAGCTACTACGCCGAGCTGGGCCGCCACGAGCGGGGCCGGGTGATCCCCTCGGTCGAGGACGGCCAGCTGGCCCTGGTGCTCAAGGAGCCGGTCGGGGTGGTGGCCACGATCGTGCCCTGGAACTACCCGCTGCTCCTGCTGGCCTGGAAGGTCGCCCCGGCCCTGGCCGCCGGCAACACGGTGGTCGTCAAGCCGTCGCCCTACACCCCGCTGGCCACCCTGCGCCTGGCCGAGGCGTTCGCCGACCTCCCCGACGGGGTCGTCAACCTGGTCACCGGCGGGGCCGAGGTCGGCGAGGCCATGGTCGTCCACCCCGGGACCAGCCTGGTCGCCTTCACCGGGTCGGTGGCCACCGGCCAGCGCATCGGCGCCCTCTGCGCCTCCCAGGTCAAGCGGACCCACCTGGAGCTGGGCGGCAAGGACGCCTTCATCGTCTGCGACGACGTCGACCTGGAGGTGGCGGCCCCCGGCGCGGCCTGGGCGGCCTACCTCAACGCCGGCCAGGTCTGCACCTCGGCCGAGCGCTTCTACGTGCTCGAGCCGGTGTTCGACGAGTTCGTCGACCGGCTGGTCGCGGTGACCAAGGGGCTGCGCCTGGGCGACCCCCTCGACCCGGCCACCGACGTCGGCCCGATGGTCGCCGAGGCCCAGCGGGCCAGGGTCGAGGGCCAGCTCGACGGGGCCGTCCGGGAGGGGGCCAGGGTGCTGGCCGGCGGCGACCACGGCGGCCGGGAGCGCGGCTGGTTCCTGGCCCCGACGGTGGTGGTGGACGTCGACGACAGCATGGACCTGCTCACCACCGAGACCTTCGGGCCGGTGGCGCCCGTCCAGCGGGTCGGGTCGCTGGACGAGGCCATCGCCAGGGCCAACGCCCTCCCCTACGGGCTCGGGGCCAACGTCTACACCCGGCGGATGGACTACATGCTGCGCTGCATGGACGAGCTGGAGGCGGGGACGGTCTGGTTCAACGACCCGCTGACCGACAACGACGCCGGGCCGTTCGGGGGCATGAAGATGTCCGGCAACGCCCGCGAGCTGGGCCCCGAGGGCCTGGAGGCGTTCCGGGAGACCAAGCACGTCCACCTGGACGCCCGGGCCGAGCGGAAGCCGTGGTGGTATCCCTACGGGCAACAGGGATAGCCTGGAGGGACCGCGTCAAGCAGATGGCCTGTCCGGCCGATGGAGGCGGCATGTCAACTCTCCGGTCCCCGGAGGTCGGGCGCTGAGCCACACCGTCCGTGTCCAGCCGAGCCGCGTACAGCGCATCCACGGCCGCCGTGCCGCGACCCGCCGCGCTGCCTCCCGGCGCACCCGGAGGCGCTTCTTCGCGGAGCTGCCCTTCCTGCTGGTCGCCGCCCTGATCCTGACCGTGCTGGTCAAGGGGTTCCTGATCCAGGCCTTCTACATCCCCTCACGGTCGATGGAGCCGACCCTGGACGTCGGCGACCGGGTGGTCGTCAACCGGCTCGCCTACCGCCTCGGCGAGCCCCGCCACGGCCAGGTGGTGGTGTTCCTGCGCCCGACCGGGATCGACCAGGGCAGCTCCGGCGGGCCCATCTCCTGGGTCCGGCGGGCCGTCGCCCAGGGGCTGGGCGGCACCCCGCCGGGCAACGAGGACCTGATCAAGCGGGTGGTCGGGCTGCCCGGCGACGTGATGGAGGGCCGCGACGGCTACCTGTGGCGCAACGACGTCAAGGTCGACGAGCCCTACCTGCGCCCCAACACCTTCACCTCGGAGTTCGACAAGGTGCGGATCAAACCGGACCACCTCTGGGTCATGGGCGACAACCGGGAGGACTCGGCCGACTCCCGCTCCTTCGGCCAGGTCCACCGCTCGGCCCTGGTCGGGCGGGCCGTGCTGACCGTCTGGCCGGTCCCCCACCTCGGCGGCCTCTAGCCCCGCGACCGGCCACTTTCCCTCTTGTGGGGACAATGGAGCAAGATTACCTCTGCCCGGACGGGGAGAGGAGACGGCTGGAGATGGTGCTCGCCGCCAACAGGAACGAGGTCACCGAGCGGGGGCGGCGGCGCGTGATCGGTGCGCTGCTGACCGGCGCGGCCCTGCTGGCCCTCTACTGGGCCGGCTGGCTCCTCGACCGCACCCTGCTGGCCACCGACACCCGGCCCGCCTACTACGAGTACGAGGCCGCCTTCGCCCTGGCCGACGCCTGGCTGGCCTTCTGCCTGGTGGCGGCGGCCCGGGCCCTGGCCGGGCGCCGGGCCACGGCCCTGCTGTGGCTGCTGGCCGCCGGCGGGGCCGGCGGGTTCCTGCTGGCCATGGACGTGCTCTACAACCTGCAGCACGGCGTCTGGTTCGCCAGCCAGCGGGGCCTGGCCGAGCTGCTGCGCAACCTGGCCACCGGGGCCGGGACCGTCGGGCTGTTCGCCTGGGCCTGGCCCAGGCGGTCCGAGCTGCTGGCCGGCGACTGAGCCCGGCCGTGGACCCCCTGGCGACCACCGACCGGCCGGTCGCCGGGCACGACTACCCGGCCGACTGGGACCAGTTCCTGGCCTTCTTCCCCGACGAGGCCGCCTGCCTGGACTACCTGGAGCGCCTGAGCTGGCCGCACGGGTTCCTCTGCCCCGGCTGCGGCGAGGCCCGCCCGCCCTGGCGGGGGTCGCGCCAGCGGCTGGTCTGCCGCTCCTGCGGCCACCAGACGACCGTCACCGCCGGGACCCTCTTCCAGGGCACCCGGACGCCCCTGCGCACCTGGTTCGCGGCCGCCTGGCTGGTGGCAACGGCCGAGCAGGGGGTGTCGGCCCGCCAGCTGGCCCGCGCCCTCGACCTGGGCAGCTACGAGACCGCCTGGACGATGCTGCACCGGTTCCGCCGGGCCATGGTCCGCTCGGGCCGGCCCCGGCTCGAGGGCCGGGTCGAACTCGGCACCCTGCCAGCCCCCCGGCCGGCCCGGCGCGGCGGGCCCGGCGGGGCGGTCGCGGCCATCGCCCTCGAGGACCGGGGCGAGACCCCGGGCCGGGTCCGGATGCAGCGGCTCCCGTCCCCGGCCGCCGGCGGCCTGGCCGCGTTCGCCGGCCGGGTGGTGGAGCCGGGCACCCTGATCCGGGCCGTCCGCCTGGAGAGGTGGTGGCCGCTGGCCGAGCTCGGCTTCATGACCGAGCGGGCCCCCGCCCTGACCCACCTGCCGGCGGTCGAGCAGGCCCTGGCCGGCTGGCTGCGCGGCACCCACCAGGGGGCGACCTCGCCGGCTCAGCTCGACTGGTACCTGGACGAGTTCACCTTCCGGTTCAACCGCCGCACCTCGACCCACCGCGGCCTGCTCTTCTACCGCCTCCTGGAGGAGGCGGTGGTCACGCCCCCCGTGCCCTACCGCCGGGTCGTCGGCAGCTAGCCGTTCCCCTCTATCCCCTCCGCTCCACCAGGTGGAACGAAGGGGATATCTGCAACTTGACTACCAGGGGAAAAGGAGCGAACATACGTTCTATTCGAACATTTGTTCGACCCGGTACGAGGTACACGCGAGACAGGTTCACGCGAAGGGGAAGCCGTGGACAGGACCGCCGTGCGCAGCCGGGTCGGGTCGATGGGCGGCGCCACCCGCATCCCGGCGGCCGCTCCCCTCGACCGTGGCCCGGTGCGCTTCCGCACCCTGCTGTTCCGCTATCTGGCGGTGGGGTTCATCCTGCTGGCCATCGTCGTGGTGGCCAACCCGGGCACGCCCGCCGCCGGAGCCGACCCCGACCCCTGGGACTACCAGCGGGAGCAGGTCGACGTGCAGGGCCGCGGCGCCCTCAACGCCTACGCCAGGGGCGCCGTCCGGGCCACCGCCTGGCTGGCCAAGTCCTCCATCGAGCGCCAGCGCGACATGCTCCGGCTCAGCCTGTTCGACGTCCTGGTGGGCGGCGGGGCGGCCGAGTCCCTCGGCGGCTTCCGGTCGGCCAACGGCCGGCTCCTGGAGGCCGCCACCAAGGCCGCCCTGCTCGGCCTGATCGCCTGGGGCGTTGTCCGCCGCCCGGCCTGGCGCAGCCTGACCGTGGCCGCCCTGCTGCTGGTGGTGGTGACGGTGCTGCTGACCCGCCCCTACAGCACCGTTGAGGCGGCCGCGCGACCGGGCGTGCTGGTGCCCAACGCCATGCTGGCGGTGGTCACGCGGGTCGCGCCCGACCGCGCCCTCGGCGGCCAGCGCGACACCGACCCGACCCAGCGCCGGCTGCTGACCCGCTACTGGCGGTCGTTCGTGGCCCACCCGCTGTCGCGCATGCAGACCGGCACGGCCGTGCTCGCCGAGGCTCCGCCGGGCAAGAAGGCGAACGTGCTCGAGGCGCTGCGCAGGAACGTCTCCGCGGTCAACGACTGGGCGGTCGGGCACCGCGGCCCCGAGCGGGCCTTCATCGCCACCTCGGCGCTCGGCTACGTGCTGCCGTTCGCGGTCGGGCTCGGGCTGCTTGCCATGGTCGCGGCCTGTGCCCAGACCCTGCTGTTCCTGCTCTGCCTGGCCGGGCTGTTCGTGCTGCCCCTGGCCGTGGCCGGCCGCCGCCACCGCCGGGCCCTTGTCCGCCTCTGGCTGGCTCCCCTGCTCGGCTCGGCGGCCGTGCTCGCCGGGGCGTCGCTGCTGTCGTTCGTGGTCGTGCGGGCGGCCGAGACCCTGCACGCCTCCGACGAGTACGTCGGCCTGCTGCTGGCCGGGTCGACCTGGCCGGCGCTGGCCGCCTTCCTGATCGGGCGCTGGCTGACCCGCAAGCGCCAGGGCCCGGGCCTGCCCCCTCCCCCCGGCCGCCCGGCCCCCGCCGCGAACGCCCCGAGGAGCTGATCGCATGAACGCCGAGTCGACCGTCTTCCGCTCGTCCCGCCCGGCCGTGGTCGTCGCCCCCGGGGGCGAGGGCGCGCGGGCCGCCGCCTGGCTGCTGTCCTGGCCGATGCGCCTGGCCGCGACCCCGATGGGCCGCCGGCTGCTGGCCGCCGTCGCCCTGGCCGTTGTCGCCGTGGCCGCCGTCGGGTACCTGTACGACTCCGCCGACCAGCCGCGGGTGCCGGCGATCTTCCGGCCGGCCGGCCTGGCCGGCGCCGGGGCCCCGCGGGTGCCGGCGATCTTCCGGCCGGCCGGCCTGGCCGGCGCCGGGGCCACCGAGGCCGCCGCCGTGAGCCGCTCGGCGGCCGCCTCGCCGGTGCGGGCCAAGCCGGCCGCCACCGCCGCCGAGGCGGCCGCCGCCTGGTGGGCGGCCCGCCAGAAGGTGGCCGTGGACAAGGTGCGGGCCCTGCAGCAGCGCAAGGTCAGCGCCACCGAGGTCCAGGTGCTGGTGGTGGCCGAGGGCGCCGGGTCGCGGATGCCGAGCGACTACGTGACCGTCCGCAAGGGCTCGTCGGGCTGGAAGGTGCCGTGAACCGGAGCGTCCGCACCAAGGCCGGGGCGGTGCTGGTGGCGCTGCTGACCCTGGCCGTGCTGAGCAGCCGCGCCTCGCCCGGGTTCCCCCTGGCCGACGTGCCCAAGGCCGTCGGGCGCTCGATCGCCAAGGCGCTCGGGGCCAAGCCGGAGAAGAAGGCCAACCCCAGGCCGGGCGGCCAGCGTGGGGCCAGCTCGTTCGCCGTCTCCGACATCCCCCGCCGCTACCTCGACTTCTACGCCGACGCGGCCTCCGAGTGCCGGGGGCTGACCTGGCAGGTGCTGGCGGCCATCGGCAAGATCGAGTCCGACCACGGCCGCTCCTCGGCCCCCGGGGTCCGCAGCGGCGTGAACCGCTTCGGCTGCTGCGCCGGGCCGATGCAGTTCAACATCCGCAACGGCCGGCCCAGCACCTGGGACACCTGGGGCACGGGCGTGATCGCCCACGTGTACGACCCGGCCCACGCCGTCCCGGCGGCGGCCCGCAAGCTGTGCGGCGACGGCCTGGCCCGGCCGGAGCGTATCCGCCAGGACCCCTGCCCCAACGTGCTCGGGTCGGCCGCCCTGCACGTGGCCCTCAAGCGCTACAACAACGCCTGCTGGTACGTGCACGAGGTGGTGACCCTGGCCGGCCGCTACACCTCGACGGCGCCGCCGGTGGCGCCGTCACGCGACCCGTTCGTGCAGGCCCTGGTGCGCAACAAGCGGATCACGACCACCACCAGCCGCGGCTGCGACCCCAAGACCGACCTGGCCTCGGGCAAGCTCGACCTGCGGGTCCAGTCGCTGCTGGCCGTCCTGGCCGAGCGCCACACCATCCGCCTCAGCTGCCTGCGCTCCGGCCACTCCCGGTTCGTCAAGGGCACCACCCGGGTGTCCAACCACACCGTCTGGCGGGCGTTCGACATCGACGTGGTCGACGGGCGGCCGGTGTCGCAGGCCAGCGGGGCCGCGCGCGAGCTGGTGGTGTGGCTCGACGGCCTCCAGGGCCCGCTGCGGCCGTCCGAGATCGGCTCGCCGTTCGAGATCGGGCGCCGCCCCTACTTCTCCGACGAGGGCCACCAGGGCCACGTCCACGTCGGCTACCGGCTCGAGGGCTGAGCGGTGGCGTAGGCCAGCCGGGCCGCCTCCCGGGCCGCGGTCAGGATCCGGTCCACCTCGGCGTCGGTGTGGACGGTCGACACGAACCAGGCCTCGAAGGCGCTCGGTGGCAGGTAGACGCCCCGCTCCAGCATGGCGTGGAAGAAGCGGGCGTAGGCGGCCGTGTCCTGGCGCCGGGCGGCCTCGTAGTCGCCGACCTCGTCGCCGGTCATGAACACGCTGAACAGGTTGCCGGCCCGCTGCACCCGGGCCGGGGCGCCGGCCTCCTCGAAGGCCGCCTTGAGCCCGTCGCCCAGGGCGCCGGCCAGGCCGTCCAGGTGCCGGTAGGCGTCGTCGTCCAGCAGCGACATGGTGGCCAGGCCGGCCGCGGTGGCCAGCGGGTTCCCGGACAGGGTGCCGGCCTGGTAGACGGGGCCCTCGGGGGCGACCAGCCCGAGCAGGCACGGGGCCCTCCGGGGCGACCAGCCCGAGCAGGCTGGCCGGCCCGCCGTAGGCGGCCGCCGGGAGCCCGCCGCCCAGCACCTTGCCGAAGGTCAGCAGGTCGGGCTCGAGCGACCACAGCCCGGTGGCGCCGCCGCGGTGGACCCGGAACCCGGTCATCACCTCGTCCAGGATCAGCAGCGACCGGGCGCGCCGGGTCTCGCTGCGCAGGGCGGCCAGGAACGCCTGGGTCGGCGGGACCACCCCCATGTTGGCGGCGATCGGCTCGACCATCACGGCGGCGATCTGGTCCCCGAGGCTGTCGAAGGCGGCGGCCAGGGCGCCGGTGTCGTTGTAGGGGAGGACGACCGTGTCGGCCGTCTGGGCGGCCGTGACCCCCGGCGAGTCGGGCAGGCCCAGGGTGGCCACGCCCGAGCCGGCGGCGGCCAGCAGGGCGTCGGCGTGGCCGTGGTAGCAGCCGGCGAACTTGACCAGCTTGGGCCGGCCGGTGGCCGCCCTGGCCAGGCGGGCCGCGCTCATGGTGGCCTCGGTGCCGGAGCTGACCATGCGGAGCTTCTCCACCGCCGGGACCCGCCGGGCGACCTCCTCGGCCAGCTCGACCTCGGCCTCGGTGGGCGCCCCGAAGGAGGTCCCCTGGGCGGTGGCCGCCTGCACCGCCTCGACCACCCGGGGGTGGGCGTGCCCGGCGATCAGCGGCCCCCAGCTGCAGACCAGGTCGACGTAGCGGTTCCCGTCCACGTCCCACAGGTACGGCCCCTGCCCGCCGGCGAAGAACCGCGGCGTGCCCCCCACCCCCCCGAAGGCCCGCACGGGCGAGTTCACCCCGCCGGGGATGACCTTGGTGGCCCGCTGGAACAGGGCCTCGCTCCGTTCGGTCCGGGTCATCGGCTGCCTCCTGCGTGGAGCTCGGCGATCAGGTCGAGGTCCTCGGGGGTGGGCGGGTCGAGGTCGGCCGCGCCGGCCAGCTCGGCCAGGTGGTCGCGGTCCCGCACCGGCGGCAGGGTGGTGGCCACCGCCGGGTCGGCCAGGGCGAAGCGGAGCAGGGCCTGGTCGAGGGTCTGGCCCCGGTCCCGCTCCAGGAAGCCCAGCCGGGCCCGGCCGGCCGCCTCCAGGCGCGGGGCCAGCGGGTCGCGGACGACCAGGCCGGCCCCGGTCTCGGTGGCCAGCGCGGCCAGGTCGCGCCCCGGGGACTGCTCGGCCACGTTGTAGACGGTCTCGACGGCCGCGACCCGCCGCTCCTGGAGGGCCGCCGCGCCCTCGTCGCCCCAGCCCGGCCCGGGGCCGAGGACCACCCCGTAGTGGCGGATCTTGCCCTTGCCGACCTGGGCCTCCAGCAGCTCGAAGAGCTCGTCGGAGGAGATCGCGTCCATGGTCGGGTGGTGCAGCAGCCACAGGTCGATCGGCTCCAGCCGCAGCCGCCGCAGCGACCGGTCCAGGGCCCGGGCCGCGAACGCCGCCGACCAGTCGTGGCGGGGCTCGGCCCCGGCCGGCTCCCAGGGCCGCGGGGTGGTGTCGTAGCCGAAGGTGGTGGCCACCGTGACCTCGTCCCGGTGCCCGCGCACGGCCTGGCCGAGCAGCTCCTCGGCCCGGCCGCCGTCGTCGCTGTCGGTGGCCTCGAAGTAGGCAACGCCGAGGTCGAGGGCGGCCCCGAGCACCCCGGCGGCGGCCTCGTCGGACCGGGCGCCCTCCCCGGCGACCAGCGACCACACGGCCAGCCCGACCTCGCTGGCCTCAAGGTCGGTCGAGCCGATGCGGCGACGACGCACGGGGTACGCTCCTTGGCGGTTTGGCTGGGGGGCCCGCCGCCCAGTCTACGACCGCCCCGACACCCGACGAGGAGGCCAGATGCCGGAGGTCCAGGACTGGTTCCTCAC
>CALGFH010000015.1 GCA_937881255.1 uncultured Actinomycetes bacterium | reverse complement strand
CAGGGCCCGGCCGGCCAGCCCGGCGGTGCCCCGCGACAGCATGGCGAACGGGGTGATGGCCAGGCTGGCGTGGCGCAGGGCCTCGGCGATGCCGGGGGCTTCGCGGTCGAGCACGGCCCGGGTCGCCTCCGGGGTGACGTCGCGGGGGCCGAGGCCGGTGCCGCCGGTGGTGAGCACGACGTCGGCGTCGGCGGCCATGGCCCGCAGGGCGGCGGCGATCGGCTCGCCGTCGTCGGCGACCACGGCCCGGGAGACGAGCTCGGCCCCGGCGGCCTCGAGCAGCTCGCAGAGCGCGCTGCCCCCGGCGTCGTCCCTGGTCCCGGCGGCCACCCGGTCGCTCACGGTCAGCACCCCGACCCGGATCCCGTCCAGGTCACTCATGTCGCCAGGTACTCCCCGGAGCGGCCGCCGCGCTTGGCCAGCAGGCGCAGGTCCTCGACCCGGACGTCGCGCTGGACCCCCTTGACCATGTCGTACAGGGTCAGGGCGGCGGTGGCGGCGGCGGTCAGGGCCTCCATCTCGACCCCGGTGCGGCCGGTGGTGCGCACGGTGGCGGTGACCCGGACGGCGTCGGCCTCCAGGGCCAGGTCGACCTCGACCCCGGTGATCGGCAGCGGGTGGCACAGCGGGATCAGGTCGGGGGTGCGCTTGGCCCCCATGATCCCGGCGACCCTGGCCACGGCCAGGGCGTCGCCCTTGGGCAGCCCGGCCGAGGCCAGCAGCTCCAGGGTCTCGGGGGCGAGCACCACCCGGCAGCCGGCGGTGGCCACCCGCTCGGTCTCGGGCTTGGCCGAGACGTCGACCATCCGGGCCGCGCCCTGGTCGTCGAGGTGGCTCAGCTCACCCATGCCAGGTCCTCCTTGAGCAGCAGCACCTGCACCGGCGAGCCCTCGGGGAGCTCGCGGTGCTCGGCCGGGACCACCGCCAGCCCGTCGGCGGCGACGCAGGACGACAGCACCCCTGAGCCCTGGTTGCCGGTCAGGCTGGCCACCAGCCCCTCGTTCCCGACGGCCAGGCGGACCCGCAGGAACGACACCTTGCCGGCCGGGCTGCGGACCGGCTCGCCCAGGCGGGCCACCACCCGGGGCCGGTCGAGCCGGTCGTCGGCGTGGCCGGCCAGGCGGCGCAGGGCCGGGCGGACCAGCGTCTCGAAGACCACGAAGCAGGAGACGGGGTTGCCGGGCAGCCCGTACAGCGGGGTGCCGGCGGCGATCCCGAAGGCCTGGGGCATGCCCGGCTGCATCGCCACCTTGAAGCTGCGCACGTCGCCCATGGTGGCCAGGACCTGCTTGGTGTAGTCGCGGTCCCCCACCGACACCCCGCCCGAGGTGACCACCAGGTCGCCCTCGGCGGCGGCCAGGGCGAACCCGCGCCGCAGCGCCTCCGGGTCGTCGCGGAGCCGCCCGCAGCGGAACGCCTCGGCCCCGGCCGAGCGGGCCTGGGCGGCCAGCAGCCAGGAGTTCGAGTCGCGGATCTGGCCGGGCCCGAGCGGGTCGCCCGGGTCGACCAGCTCGTCGCCGGTGGACACGACCGCGACCCGGGGCCGGGGGTGGACGGGCACCCGCTTGCGGCCGACCGAGGCCAGCATGCCGACGGCCGCCGGGTCCAGCACCCGTCCCCGCTCCAGCACCACCGTGCCCAGCCGGACGTCCTCGCCGGCCGCGCGGACGAACCGGCCCGGGCCGGGGTCGAGGCGGACGAGCACGGTGTCGCCCTCGACGGCGGCCTGCTCCACCGGGACCACCGTGTCCGCCCCCGGGGGCAGCGCGCCGCCGGTCATGATGCGGACGGCCGCGCCCGGCTCGACCGTGGGCAGCCGGCCGGTCCCGGCGAACACCTCGCCGGTGAGCTTCAGGGGCACCGGGGCCGCCTCGCCGGCGCCGGCCAGGTCGGCCCCGCGCACGGCGAACCCGTCCATGGCCGAGTTGGCGAACGGGGGCAGGTCCTCGGCCGCGGCGATGTCGACGGCCAGGACGCACCCGATGGCATCGGCCAGCCCGGCCTCCCTGACCGGGAGCGGGACCAGCCGCTCGAGCACCCCCGCCCTGGCCTCGGCGAACGGCACCAGGTCGGGCGGGTTGGGACGGTCGGGCGGGAACACGGCGGCCATGGGGTGATGCTAGTGCCTCGCCGGCCCCCGCGCCTCCGCCTGCCGGTCCAGGTCGGCCACGAACCGGCGCAGGAAGGCCACGAACGCCGGGCCGATGTCGTCGCGCCGGGCGGCCAGCTCGACCGTCGCCCGCAGGTAGTCGTTCTTGTCACCGGCGTCGTAGCGGGTCCCGGTGAAGGGGTAGGCCAGCACGCCCCGCTCCGAGTTGTGGACCAGGTGCTTGAGGGCGTCGGTGATCTGGATCTCGTTGCCGGCCCCGGGCCCGGTCGCCCGCAGGGCGTCGAAGATCTCCGGGTGGAGCACGTAGCGGCCGATCACGGCCAGGTTCGAGGGGGCCTCCTCGGGGGCTGGCTTCTCGACGATGTCGGCCATCCGGAGCAGCCCGGGCTCGACCTCGTCGGCCGGGTCGACGCAGCCGTAGGCCTTGATCTGGGAGCGCTCCACCTCCATGGCCGCGACCACGCTGGCCCCGTGCCGCTCGAAGCTGGTGACCAGCTCGGACAGCAGCTTCTCGCCCTCGTCGATGACGTCGTCGCCGAGCAGGACGGCGAACGGCTCGTCGCCGACGTGCTGCTCGGCCACGCTGACGGCGTGGCCGAGGCCGAGCGGGGCCTTCTGGCGGATGTAGTGGACCTGGGCCATGTCGGAGATGTGCCGGACCAGCTCCAGCTTGTCCTCGTCGCCCTTGTCGGTGAGCAGCTGCTCGAGCTCGACCGAGCGGTCGAAGTGGTCCTCGATGGCCTGCTTGCCCCGCCCGGTGACGATCAGGATGTCCTCGATCCCGGCGGCGACCGCCTCCTCGATCACGTACTGGATCGAGGGCTTGTCGACCAGCGGGAGCATCTCCTTGGGCTGGGCCTTGGTCGCCGGGAGGAAACGGGTCCCCAGCCCGGCCGCTGGGATGACGGCCTTGCGTACCTTCACGATGATTCCCCCCGACCTCGCTGTTCCCGACAGAGTCTACTCGACCCTGGCCGCTCTTCCCTTGACCTGACCAGGCCTTGCCGTCAGCGGCAGGAGCCGCGGCCCGGCCGTGACCACCCGGTCCCGTCCCTGCAGCTTGGCCTCGTAGAGGGCCTCGTCGGCGGCCCGCAGCAGCTCCTCCGGGGCGGTGGCGTGCTCGGGGAAGCAGGCGACCCCGATGGACACCGTCAGGTGGACTCCGCCCTCCGGGGGGCCTTTATGGGGATCCACAGACCGGGGCACCCCTTCGGGGTTCCCCGGACCCCTCCGGCCGGACCCCCCCATGTCGGCGCAGAACGGGGTGCGGTGGGTGGCCACCCGCAGCTTCTCGGCCACGGCCAGGCCGCCCTCCAGGTTGGTCTCGGGCAGGATGAGCACGAACTCCTCGCCGCCGTAGCGGGCGAAGGTGTCGATGTCCCGGACGCTGCCGGTGACCCGGCCCCGGAACTCGACCAGCACCTCGTCGCCCCGCTGGTGGCCGTAGCGGTCGTTGACCGCCTTGAAGTGGTCGATGTCCAGCATGAGCAGGGCCAGGACCCGGCCGAAGCGACGGGACCGCTCGATCTCCTGCTCGAAGCGCCGCTCGAAGTAGCGGTAGTTCCAGGCCCCGGTGAGCGGGTCGGTGACCGACAGCCGCTCGGCCTCGGCGTGCAGCTGGACGTTCTCGATGGCCACCGCGGCCTGGACCGCGAAGGCGGTCAGGGCCTCGGCGTCGCCGAGGGTGAACGGCTCGCCGTCCTCGCGGTCGTACAGGCTGAGCACGCCCAGCACCCGGCCCTGGGCGAGCAGGGGCACGGTGACCTGGGTGGTGGCGGCCGGCTCGCCGCTGGCGCCGTTGCCGGCCGGGCTGGCCAGGACCATGGCCCGGCCGTTGGACGCGACCGTCCCGGCGACCCCCTGGCCGACCGGAATTCGCTCGGCCGGGTCGCGCTGGATGAGGCCGTGGGTCGCCTGGCGGACCAGGGCGGTGCGGTCGGGGGTGAGCAGCAGCAGGCTGCCCGCCTTGGCCCGCCGGGCCTGGACGGCCGCCTCCAGCACCACCGCCAGCAGCTTGGGCAGGTCGTGGGTCGAGGAGAGGGTCTCGCCGAGGCGGTTCATGGAGCGGGCCAGCTCGTCGCGGCTGGACCGCAGGGCGCTCAGGTACTCGCCCAGCTCGACCCGCATGCGCTCGAAGGCCCGGGCCAGCTCCCCGATCTCGCCGCTGGAGCGGACGCCCGTCGGGGGGCTGGCGAAGTCGCCCCGGGCGATCGCCCTGGCCTGGGCGGCCAGCTCGCCCAGGGGCCGGCTGACCAGCCGGGCCAGGACCGAGCCGAGCAGGGTGGCGACCAGGCAGACGACCACCAGCCCGAGCAGCACGATGGCCAGCAGGCGCGAGTCGATCCCGGCCGTCGTGGGGGTCGCGGGGATGCTGACCAGCAGGCGGGCCTGCTCGCCGACCTTGTCGGTGAGCGGCTCGGTCGACATCACCACCTGGCGGCCGGCCAGCCTGCCCCGGCGGGTGCCGTCGGCCACCGGGACCCGGTCGCCGACGGTGAGGCGGCCGACGGTGCTGGCCGCCGGGGTGTCGCCGATGACCAGGGTGAGGTCGGCGTCCAGGGTCCCCCTGGCCAGCCGCTGGAGCTCCTGGCTGTCCATCCAGATGCCGGCCGTGACCGTCCCGAGCAGGCAGCGCCGGGACCCGGCCGGCCGGCAGCCGCGGGCCCGCAGGTCGGCGCTGTGGCGCTGGAGCATCGGCCAGCTCCGGACCCGCTGCTTGGGGGCCAGGACCATGCCGAGGGGGGCCCGTTGCACGCCGGGCAGGAACCCGGGGTTGGTGTGGCCGGCCCGGCCGAGCACCCGGTGGTCGGGCGCGGTCACGGCCACGAGCAGGTCGGTCGGGGCCTGGCGGCGGAGCACCGCCCGCACCTGGGCGGCGTCCCTGGCCGACATGGCCTGGAGCAGCGCCGGGTCGCGGGCCAGGGTGGCCACCGCCTCATGGGCCCGCTCGACCCGGGCGGTGAAGGCGACCGCGGCCGAGCGGCGGGCCAGCTCCAGCTCGGAGCGGACCTGGCGCTGGGTCGACCGGGCGACCGCCTGCCAGCCATAGGCGGTGACCGCGGTGACCGGAAGCACCACGATGATGACGAAGAAGAGTGTAAGGCGGGCCCGTAGCGACACGGTCTCTCCCGACGAGCCTGTCGTTTGGTTTATTACTGTCGAACAGTCGGAAGCGTACCGCGTCAGCCCGTCGAGTCCACAATCGGCGAACAACGGGTGCGAGGGACCCGCGTCTGGTTCATCATGGATTCGTAGCTTCTTCGCCGACGGGGGTATCGCGCCGTGCCTGCTGACCGGAAGCCGTCGAAGCGGAAGCCCCGGGTCGAGCGCGAGCGCATCGAGTACGCACCGGACGCCCTCGGCTGGCTGCGCGAGCAGCTCGAGCCCTCGTCGCAGCACCCCCCCACCGACCCCCGACCCCGTCCCCCCGGGCCTCCGGCCCCCGAGCGACCGAGGCAGGCCATGGCTCGCAGAGACGTCCCGCCTGAGCCCACCCCCCCATCCGAGCCTTCCAAGCCGGCGCCCCCGCCGCCGGCCCCGGCCGCTCCCCCGCCGCCGCCTGCGCCTCCACCGGCCCCTGCGCCTCCACCGGCCCCTGCGCCTCCACCGGCCCCTGCGCCTCCGCCGGCCCCGCCAGTCGCCGAGGCACCGGCGCCCAAGGCGGCCCCGGCGGCCGCGGCCGCGCCGGCCAAGGGCGGGGAGCTGAGCACCGACCAGCTGCTGGCCCGGCCGCCGGGGGGCCCGACCCAGGGCTGGCAGGCCGTCGTCTACCAGGTGAGCGGGGGCCGCGTGCGGCCGGCGCCCGGGGCGGCCGAGCGGAACCGGCAGCAGCTGGCGGCACGGATCAGCGCGCCGGTGGCCGGCTGCCAGCGGATCGCCGTGGTCGCGCTCAAGGGCGGGGTCGGCAAGACGACCACCACCGCCTGCCTTGGGGCGATCTTCGCCGAGCACCGCGGCGACCGGGTGGTGGCCGTCGACGCCAACCCCGACCCGGGCACCCTCGGCTACCGCATCCGCCGCGACACCGCCCGCACGGCCACCGACCTGCTGGCCAACGTGGACAAGCTGGAGCGCTACGCCGACGTCCGCGCCTACGCCTCCCAGACCGACCTGCGCCTGGAGGTGATCGCCTCCGAGGCCGACCCGGCCCGCGACGAGGCCTTCGGCGAGGAGGACTACCGCGAGCTGGCCGTCGTCCTGGAGCGCTTCTACTCCCTGGTCCTGACCGACTGCGGCCCCGGCCTGCTCCACTCGGCCATGCGGGCCATCCTGCCCACCGCCGACCAGCTGGTGGTGGTGGCCGCCCCCAGCCTGGACGGCGCCCGCTCGGCCAGCCTGACCCTGGACTGGCTGGCCAAGCACGACTACGGGCCGCTGGCCCGTTCCTCGGTGGTGGTGATCAACGCCGTCCGCGAGCGCGGCCTGGTCGACGTGGACAAGCTGCAGGAGCATTTCGCCCGCCGCTGCCGGGCGGTGGTCCGCATCCCCTACGACCGCCACCTGGAGACCGGCGCCGAGATCGTCCTCGACGAGCTGGCCCCGGCCACCCGCCGCGCCTACGTCCAGCTCGCGGCCGCCGTGGCCGACGGCTTCCGGCCCCGGGCCGGCGACGGCGGCCCGGCCTAGCGCGTTGCTATCATCCGCCTATGCCGACCTACGAGTACGCCTGCACCGAGTGCGGCGACCGCACCGAGGTGGTGCAGTCGTTCTCGGACGCGCCCCCGACCACGTGCCCGGTCTGCGGGGGCGTGCTGCGCAAGGTCTTCTCGCCGGTCGGGATCGTGTTCAAGGGGTCGGGCTTCTACCGGACCGACTCGCGGGGCAAGCCCGCCTCCAGCAGCAAGGCCGACGGCCGCGGTGACGGCGCCGACAAGGCCAAGAAGGCCGCCGACAACAGCTCGGGGTCCAAGTCCTCCTCCTCGGACGGCGCGAGCTCGGGCTCCAGCACCAAGGCGGCCGAGAAGAGCGCCTGACCCTCAGCAGCCCGGGGCAGGGGTGCGCCTGGTTCCGCTCCGATACCATGCCCGCGGCCGCCGCCCTGGCGACCGCCTCGCGGGGGGCCGCCCCGCTGGTCGAAAGGTGCGAGCGTCATGGCCCGTCCCCAGGCCGAGCTCGGGGTCTTCGGCGGCTCCGGGTTCTACGCGTTCCTTGACGGTGTGGAGGAGCACAAGGTCGAGACGCCCTATGGCGCCCCGTCCGACAAGGTGGCCATCGGCGAGGTCGAGGGCCGCAAGGTCGCCTTCCTCCCCCGCCACGGCCGCCGCCACCAGTACCCGCCCCACAAGATCCCCTACCGGGCCAACCTCTGGGCCATGAAGGAGCTGGGCGTGAGCCGGGTGATCGGCCCCTGCGCCGCCGGGTCGCTCCAGGCCGAGGCCGCCCCCGGGCACTTCGTCATCTGCGACCAGGTGGTGGACAGGACCTGGGGCCGCGACGACACCTTCTACGACGGCCCCGAGACCACCCACATCTCCTTCGCCGACCCCTACTGCCCCGAGCTGCGCTCCCTGGCCCTCAAGGAGGCCGAGGCCCAGGGCATCACCGCCCACGACGGCGGCACCATGGTGGTCATCCAGGGCCCCCGCTTCTCGACCCGGGCCGAGTCGAAGTGGTTCCAGGGCAACGGCTGGAAGGTCATCAACATGACCGGCTACCCCGAGGCCCTGCTGGCCCGCGAGCTCGAGCTCTGCTACGTGAACGTCTCGCTGATCACCGACTACGACGTCGGCCTGGAGGGCATGCCCGGGGTCCAGCCGGTCTCCCACTCCGAGGTCGTGCGGGTGTTCGAGGAGAACAACGCCAAGCTCAAGGACCTCCTGTTCGCCCTGCTGCCGAGCGTGCCCGCAGACCGCACCTGCCCGTGCGCCACCGCCCTCAAGGGCGCCCGCTTCGAGGTCTGACAGAAAGGCTCCGGCCCCGTGCTCCGCGCCATCGTCCTCGGGATCGTGCAGGGGATCACCGAGTTCCTGCCGATCTCGTCGTCGGCTCACCTGTCGATCGTGCCCCGGCTGCTCGGCTTCGCCACCCCGACCCTGGCCTTCGAGGTCCTGCTGCACTTCGGGACCCTGGCCGCGGTGGCCGCCTACTTCGCCAGGGACCTGTGGGCGTTCGTGCTCTGCCTGGTCGCGCCGGGCCGGCTCGGCCCCGAGGAGGCCGCCACCCGGCGGCGGCTGCTGGGGCTGCTCGCCCTGGCCTCGGTGCCGGCGGCGGTGGTCGGGTTCCTGCTCCAGGACTGGGCCGACGAGCAGACGGCCCGGCCGCTGCGGGCCTCGGTCTGGCTGGTGCTGACCACCGTGATCATGATCGCGGCCGAGCTGTACGACCGGGCCCGATCCCGCCGGGCGGCCCCGGTCGCGGCCGCCGGCCCCGGGGCCGGCGCCGGCACCCGGGCCGAGCGGTTGGGGCGCGGGGCGCCGGCGGCCCCGCCCGACCCGGCCGACGCCGAGGTGGAGCTGAAGCGGCTGCCGGTGGCCAAGGCGGCCGGCATCGGCCTGGCCCAGGCGCTGGCCCTGGTCCCGGGCACCAGCCGCTCGGGGGTGACGATCTCGGCCGGGCTCTTCCAGGGGGTGTCGCGCGGGACGGCGGCCCGGTTCTCGTTCCTGCTGTCGATCCCGGCCATCCTGGGCGCCGGCATCCTCAAGCTGGACGAGCTCTCGGGCGCCACCGAGACCCCGGCCGAGCTGATCGCCGGGACCGTCGCCGCCGGGGTCTCCGGCTTCCTGGCCGTGTCGTTCCTGATCCGCCTGCTCCGCACCCGGACCCTGTGGCCGTTCATCTGGTACCGGCTGGTCGCCGGGGGGCTGTTCGTGCTGCTGCTGTCGACCGTCCGGTCCTGATGGTCACCGTCCGCCCGGCCAGGGTCGCGGACGCGCCCGCCATGGGCCGCCTCGTGGTCCGGGCCTGGCAGGCCGCCTACCGCGGGCACATGCCGGACGACTACCTCGACGGCCTCCGGGCCGAGGACCGGGCCGCCTACTGGGACGGGGTGCTCCGGCGCGAGGGCCGCCGCGGCGCCATCCTGGTCGCCGAGCGGGACGGTGAGGTGATCGGGTTCGCCGCCGCCGGTCCCTCACCCGACCCCGAGGGCGCCGGCGAGCTGTACGCCATCAACCTCGACCCGGCCCACTGGGGCACCGGCGCCGGCCGGGCCCTGCTCGAGGCCGCCCAGGCGGAGCTGGACCGGATGGGGTTCGCGGAGTCGGTCCTGTGGGTCCTGCCGGGCAACGCCCGCGCCCGCCGGTTCTACGAGCTCGCCGGCTGGGTCGCCGACGGCACCGAGCGGGCCAGCGAGGCGTTCGGGGTCAGCTTCGCCGAGGTCCGCTACCG
>CALGFH010000014.1 GCA_937881255.1 uncultured Actinomycetes bacterium | reverse complement strand
CGTTCACTAAGATTCTTAGGATTCTCTTCGGGAGATAGGCCATGGCCGCTCCGGCAGACCCCACCACGGCTTCATCCTGTGCGCCGCCGCACGGCCGGACCCGGCGCCGCGGCGAGACCCTCGAGCGGGCCATCTTCGATGCCGTGCTCGACCAGCTCCAGGCGGTCGGCTACGTCGGCCTGACGATGGAGGGGGTGGCCGGCTGCGCCCGCACCGGCAAGGCGGCCCTGTACCGCCGCTGGACCGGCAAGGACGACCTGGTGGTCGACGCCATCGACCACGCCCTGCCGTCCCTGGCCGACCTGCCCGACCACGGCGACCTCCGCCAGGACCTGCTGGACCTGCTCCGGCGCATGGCGGCCATGCTCAACTCCCCCACCGGCTGCGCCCTCCAGTGCCTGCTGGCCGTGGCCGACCGCGACCACCAGTTCAAGGCCCTGCTCCACGAGCGGGTCCTGGCCCCGCGCAAGGGCAGCTTCCTGGCCGTGCTGCGACGGGCCGCCGACCGCGGCCAGGTCCGGCCGGAGGCCGCCAGCCAGCTGGTGGCCGAGGTCGGCCTGGCCATGGTGGTGCAGCGCTTCCTGGTCGACGGCCCCCCGGTGCCCGACGACTACGTCACCTCGGTGCTCGACGAGGTCGTCATGCCGCTGCTGCGCCCGTAGTGTCGATCCGGCCACCTCCCGTTCGTGTAGAGGGCGAGGAAACGCTCACCAGCGAACGGGGAGGAAGCGGCGATGGCCAAGGTCACCGTGTTCAACAGCATCACCCTTGACGGCGTCATGCAGGCCCCGGGCCGGCCCGACGAGGACCCCCGCGGCGGGTTCGCCCACGGCGGCTGGGCCGTGCCGTACATGGACGAGGTGATGGGCCGGGTGGCGGCGCGGGGAATGGAGCGCCCGGGGTCGCTGCTGCTCGGGCGGCGGACCTACGAGGACTTCTATTCCTTCTGGCCGCACCAGACCGACAACCCCTTCACCGAGGTGCTGGACAGCACCCGCAAGTACGTCGCGTCCACGACCCTGCGGGAGCCGCTCCCCTGGCGGAACTCCGAGCTCCTGGCCGGCGACGCCGGCGACGCCGTGGCCGCCCTCAAGGAGCAGCCGGGCGACGACCTGACCGTGCTCGGCAGCGGCGAGCTGGTCCGGTCGCTGATGCGGCGCGACCTGATCGACGAGTATGTGCTCCTGATCCACCCACTGGTGCTGGGGTCGGGCCGCCGGATGTTCCCCGAAGGGGTGCAGGTCGCCCTGCGGCTGGCCGGCTCCGTGACCACCACCACCGGCGTGCTGATCGCCACCTACCAGCCGGAAGGAGCGTCCCGATGAGGCAGTACCTGCTCACCGTCTACCAGCCGGACGGGCCGCCGCCCCCGCCCGAGGAGCTGGAGCGGATCTCGGCCGACCTGGACACCCTCAACGCCGAGCTCAGGCAGGCCGGGGCCTGGGTGTTCGCCGGCGGGCTGCACCCGCCGAGCACGGCCACCGTGATCCGGGTCAAGGACGGCGACGCGCTCGTCACCGACGGCCCCTTCGCCGAGGGCAAGGAGCACGTCGGCGGGTTCACCATCGTCCGCGCGCCCGACCTGGACGCCGCCCTCGCCTGGGGCCGCCGGCTGGCCGAGGCGACCACCCTGCCGATCGAGGTCCGGCCGTTCCAGGACGGCCCCGGGGACTGAGCGCCGGCGTGCCGGCCCTTCCCGCGGGCGAGATCGAGCGTGTCTTCCGCCAGGAGCACGGCCGGGCGGTGGCCTCCCTGGTCCGGGTCTTCGGCGACATCGACGTGGCCGAGGAGGCCGTCCAGGACGCCTTCGCCGCGGCCGTGCAGCGATGGCCGTCGGGCGGCCTGCCGCCGAGCCCGGCCGGCTGGATCATCACCACCGCCCGCAACCGGGCCGTGGACCGCCTGCGCCGGGAGGCGTCCCGGGCCGACCGCCACGCCCAGGCCGCCCTGCTCCACGCCCGGGACGAGCCGGCTGAGGAGGGCCCGGTGCCCGACGACCGCCTGCGCCTGATCTTCACCTGCTGCCACCCGGCCCTCGGCACCGGCGTCCAGGTGGCGCTGACCCTCCGGCTGCTCGGCGGCCTGACCACGGCCGAGATCGCCCACGCGTTCCTGGTCCCCGAGGCGACCATGGCCCAGCGGCTGGTCCGGGCCAAGGGCAAGATCCGCGACGCCGGCATCCCCTACCGGGTCCCGGGCGAGGCCGAGCTCCCGGACCGCCTGCGGGCCGTCCTGGCCGTCATCTACCTGGTCTTCAACGAGGGCTACGCCGCCAGCACCGGGGACGAGCTGGTCCGGCGCGAGCTGTGCGCCGAGGCCATCCGCCTTGGGCGGGTCCTGGCCGAGCTGATGCCCGACGAGCCGGAGGTCATGGGCCTGCTCGCCCTGATGCTGCTGGTCGACTCGCGCCGGGCCGCCCGCACCACCCCCGACGGCCGGCTGGTGCTCCTGGCCGACCAGGACCGGGGCCGCTGGGACCGCGACCGGATCGCCGAGGGCCAGGCGATCGTGCGCCGCTGCCTGCGCCGCAACCAGCCCGGCCCCTACCAGCTCCAGGCGGCCATCAACGCCGTCCACAGCGACGCCCCGGCCGCGGCCGCCACCGACTGGGAGCAGATCCTGGCCCTGTACGACCAGCTGCTGGCGCTCGCCCCCAGCCCGGTGGTGGCCCTCAACCGCGCCGTCGCCGTGGCCGAGGTCGAGGGGCCGGAGGCGGCGCTGGCCCTGGTGGACGAGCTCGACCTTGACGGCTACCACCTGTTCCACGCCATCCGGGCCGACCTGCTGCGGCGCCTCGGCCGCGGCCCCGAGGCCGCCCTGGCCTACGACGCCGCCATCGCCCTGGCCGGGAACGCCGCCGAGCGGGTCTTCCTGGAGGAGCGCCGCCGGGGCCTTGCGCCCGCCTGACCGGTCATTGCACCGGTACGACGGGCCGCGCGACCGGCGATGCTGGGCCTGACCGAACGACCGGCCCTGGAGGAACCATGCGCGTCCCCGTCCCGGCGAGGCTCCTGCTCGCCGCCCTGGCCTGCCTGGTTGTCGCCGCCTGCGGTGGGGGCTCGGGCGACGACACCAGCGGCGCGGCCGCGACCACCACCTCGGCCGCCGCCGGGACCACCGCCGCGGCCTCCCCGGCGTGCGCCGACGCGGCCGCCCTCAAGGCCTCGGTGGCCGAGCTCGACCAGCTCGACCCGCCCGAGGCCGGCAAGACCGGGACCCTGGCCGCCCTCCAGAAGGTCAGGGACAGCCTGACCGCCCTCAAGGCCAGCGCCGGGACCCAGTGGGGCGCCCAGGTGACCGAGCTGGACGCGGCCATCGACGGCTTCCAGACGACCGTGGCCGGAGTCGACGGCGACAGCCTGCTCGGGAACCTGCCGGCGATCGTCGGCGACCTGGAGCGGATCGACACCGCCTGGACGGCCCTGGAGGGCGAGATCGACCGGACCTGCGGCTAGGCCCGCCGGACCGGCCGGGACGCTTCAGGGCCGGGCCCGCGTCTGGTTCAATCGTGGGCACGATGACGGCGGGCTTGCTGGAGCGGGACGCCGAGCTTCGCCGGCTGCGCGAGACGCTCAGGGGGGCCGGGCAGGGTCGAGGCTCGGTCGTGCTCGTCTCCGGTGAGGCCGGGATCGGCAAGACCAGTCTGGTCAGGGCGTTCGCCCGGGAGGCGGCGGGGCAGGCCCGGGTGCTCGCCGGGGCCTGCGACGACCTGGTCACCCCGCGGACCCTCGGGCCGTTCCGGGACATGGCCCGCGGGGCCGCGCCGGCGCTGGCCGCGGCCGTCGAGCCGGGGGCCGGGCGGGACGCGGTGTTCGGGGCCGTGCACCAGGAGCTGGCCCGCGGCCCGGCGGTGATGCTGGTCGAGGACGTCCACTGGGCCGACGACGCCACCCTTGACGTGCTCCGCTACCTGGCCTGGCGGATCCCGGACCTGCCCGGCGTGCTGGTGCTCACCTACCGCGAGGACGAGCTGGGCGGCCAGCACCCCCTGCACCGGGTCCTGGCCGCCCTCCCCCATCAGGAGGTGCGGCGGCTGGTCCTGCGGCCCCTGTCGGCCGGCGCGGTCGAGCGGCTGGCCGGCGGCCACGCCGACGCGGCCGCCGTGCTGGCGGCGACCGCCGGCAACCCCTTCTTCGTGACCGAGGTGCTGGCCAACCCCGGGGTCGAGGTGCCGGCCACCGTCCGGGACGCGGTGCTGGCCCGGCTGGCCGGGCTGAGCGAGCCCACCCGGCGGGCCCTGGAGCTGCTGGCCACCGTGCCCGGCCAGGTCGAGCGGTGGCTGGCCGAGGAGCTGCTCGGCGACCGGCTGGCGGCGCTGGACGAGGCCGAGCGGCACGGCATGCTGGAGGCCGACCCCGGGCACGTCTGGTTCCGGCACGAGCTGGCCCGCCGGGCGATCGAGCGCCAGCTCTCGGCCACCGCCCGGGTCGCCCGCAACCGGGAGGTCCTGGCCGCCCTGACCAGCCACCCCGAGGTCGAGCTGTCGCGGCTGTCCCACCACGCCCACCGGGCCGGCGACCCGGAGGCGGTCGTCCGCCACGGCCTGGCCGCGGCCCGGGAGGCGGCCGCGGCCGGCGCCTTCTCCGAGGCCCTGGCCCACTACGAGCTGGTCGGCGGCTGGTCGAGGCGGATGCCGGCCGGGGAGCGGGCGGCCATGCTCGAGGAGAGCGTCTGGGTCCTCTACAACCTGTCCCGCTTCGAGGAGGCCGCGACCCGCGCCGCCCGGGTGGTCGGCCTGCGGGAGCGGACCGGCGACCCGGCGGCCCTCGGCCAGGCCCTCACCACCCTGTCGCGGATGCGCTACATGGTCAACGACCCGGCCGGGTCCGAGGAGGCCGTGACCCGGGCCGTGGCCCTGCTGGAGCCGCTGGGCGACCAGGAGCGCCTGGGCCGGGCCTTCAGCTACCGGGCGGCGATCCTGAAGCTGACCGACCGCCCGGAGGAGGCCATCGAGCTGGCCCGGCGCGCCCTGGAGCTGGGCGAGCGAACCGGCCAGGAGGACGTGGTCGCCCACTCGCTCAACTACCTGGGGTCGGCCCTGCTCGACCTGGGCGACCCGGGCGGCGCCGGCCACCTGCGGCGCTCGGCGGCCGTGGCCCGGGCCGCCTCCTCCTACGAGTACGCCCAGCGGGCCTACACCAACCTGGTCGAGGGCCTGTACCGCCTGGGCCGGTTCGACGAGCTCGACCAGCCGCTGGCCGACGGGCTGGCCTACGCGCGCGAGTACGGCTTCGCCTCCCACGAGTACAACCTGGAGGCGCACCGCTGCATGCTGGCCACCCTGCGGGACCGCTGGGACGAGGCCGAGGCGGGGCTGCGGCGGCTGCTGGCCGGCGACGACCCGGGCGTGCTGGCCAGCTTCGGCCTGTCGGCCCTGGGCCGGCTGCTGGCCCGCAAGGGCGACCCGGCCGCCGGGCCCCTGCTGGAGCGGGCCTGGCGGACGGCCGCCCGGACCAACTCGGTTCAGCCGATCGCCCTGGCCGGCATCGCCCGGGTCGAGGCGGCCTGGCTGGCCTCCGACCACGCCGGGGCGGCCGAGCTGGCCCGGGTCCCACTGGAGCGCACCGGCGGCCGCGGCGCCGAGCGCTACCGGGGCGAGCTGCTCCGCTACCTGGCCCGCTGCGGCCACCCGGTGGACGCCCCGGCCGGCTGCCCGCCCGAGTTCGCCCTCGGCATCCAGGGCGACTGGGCCGGCGCGGCCGCCCGCTGGGGCTCGCTCGGCGCCCCCTACGAACGGGCCCTGGAGTTGGCCGCCTCGGGCGGCCGGCCGGAGCTGCTGGAGGCCCTGGCCGCCCTCGACCGGCTGGGCGCGGTCGCCGCGGCCAACCTGGTCCGCCGCGACCTGCGCCGGATGGGCGTCAGCCACGTCCCCGGCCGCCCCCGGCCCCGCACCCGGGCCAACCCGGCCGGCCTCACCGACCGCCAGCTCGAGGTCCTCGAGCTGCTGGCCGAGGGCCTGACCAACGCCGAGATCGCCGACCGCCTGGTGGTGTCGGTCCGCACCGTCGACCACCACGTCGCCGCCATCCTGGCCAAGCTCAACGTCGGCTCCCGCCGCGAAGCCGCCCGCGCCGCCGCCGAGCTGAGCGCCTGATCCAGGGGCGCTTGGGCGCTTGGGCGGTTGGGGCGTCGGGGGGTCGGGGGGTCGGGGGTTGG
>CALGFH010000013.1 GCA_937881255.1 uncultured Actinomycetes bacterium | reverse complement strand
TGGCGGCCATCCTCGGCTAGAACAGCGGGCATGGATCCGGCGCCGCATGCAGCGCCAGGCCGTTCGTGCCGCCAGGGACCGTTGCGCGCCGCCCACCGCGACCAGGCAATCGCCTCAACCCCGGATACGTGGCCGCTGTTCCAGCCGCCGGGCGCGCCCGGTATTGCGCCGGTGAATTAGGCTTGCGCCGACCGCACCGACGTGACCTGGGAGCCTGCTGTGTCCGACCTGTTCACCTGGCCAGGAGTGCTCGGGCCGCTGCTGCGCCGTGAGGACCTCAGCGAGGAGCAGGCCGGCGCCGCCATGGGCTCGGTGCTGGCGGGGGAGGCGACCCCGGCCCAGATCGCCGCCTTCGCCACCGGCCTGCGCATCAAGGGCGAGACCGCCACCGAGATGACCGGCCTGGTCAAGGCGATGCTGGCCGCGGCGGCGCCGCTTGAGGTGCCGGGGCCGCTGCTCGACACCTGCGGCACCGGCGGCGACCGGGCCGGCACCTTCAACGTCTCCACCCTGGCCGCGCTGGTCGCCGTCGGGGCCGGCCAGCGGGTGGCCAAGCACGGCAACCGGGCCGCCTCCGGCCGCTGCGGCAGCGCCGACCTGCTGGAGGCGCTCGGGGTGGCCATCGCCCTGCCGCCCGAGGGGGTGGCGGCCACCCTGGCCGAGGTGCGCATCGGCTTCTGCTTCGCCCCCGTGTTCCACCCGGCGATGCGCCACGCCGGCGTGGCCCGCCGCGAGCTCGGCGTCCCGACCGTCTTCAACTTCCTCGGGCCCCTGACCAACCCGGCCAGAGCCGGCCACCAGGCGCTGGGCGTGGCCGACCCGCGCATGGCGCCCATCATGGCCGAGGTCCTGCGGCGCACCGGCGTCCACCACGCCCTGGTCTTCTACGGCCACGACGGCCTCGACGAGCTGACCACCACGACCACCTCGACCCTGCTCGACGTCAGCGCCGACGGGGTCCGCGAGCTGGTGGTCGACCCGGTCGAGCTGGGCCTGCCCGCCGTCGAGCGCGAGGACCTGCTCGGCGGCGACGTCGACCGCAACGTCGCCATCGCCAAGCAGGTCCTGGACGGCCAGGGCAGCCCGGCCCGCGACATGGTCCTGCTGAACACCGCCGCCGCCCTGGTCGCGGCCGACGCCGCCCTGAGCCTGTCCGACGGCCTCGAGGCCGCCGCCCGCTCGATCGACGACGGCCGGGCCCTCGACGCCCTCGACGCCTGGGTCGAGAGCTCCCGCCGCGCCGCCCCCGCCAGCTGACCCGGCCTACCGGCGCCCGATGGTGATGGGCTGGTTGTCGACCCGGGTGGTCTGGAGGAACCTCAGGTCGCCGCGGAAGCCCTCGACGTAGCCGGAGGCGGTGGCGCGGGCGGCGCCCCGCTTGAACCGGCGATCGCTGTTGGACACCACCTCGGCCTGATAGGCCTGGGCGGAGCCGTCGCAGAGCTGGATCGGGACGGAGCCGAACCCGGTGGTGCGCCCCTGCACGACGGTGAGGTCGACGAAGCCTGGACCGGTGGTGTCGAAGGGGCCGCAGGTGTAGCTGCCGCTGCCGACGACGGTGTGCCGGTCGGCGCCCAGCCGGGCCGCGTCGATGGTGAAGCCGAAGGTCTCGTCCTGGGCCCAGGCGGCCGGGCCGACGGCCAGGACCGCCGCCACCGTCACCGTCAGGATCGCGCGCCGCAGTGCCGTCCGCATGCCTGCCTCCCGTTCGTCCGGCGCTGGCCACGACCATCTTGCCCCGGGCGGCCCCGGCGACCAGGCCCGCTTCGTCCCTTCAGGGACCGGATCGCCAGGGTCGGGGGTCGGAGCGGACCAGGCCGAACAGCAGCGTCGTCCGCCGCCCGCCGGCCACCCCGGGGACGTGCTCCCGCAGCCGCCCCTCGAGCTGGAAGCCGCACTTCTGGGCGATCCGGGCCGAGGCCAGGTTGCGGCTGTCGCACTGCCAGGTCAGCTTGTGGATCGGCCAGTCGGCGTCGGCCCAGTCGACCAGGGCCCGCAGCACCCTGGTGCCGAGGCCCCGGCCCGCCTCGTCGGCCCGCACCCACATGCCGATCTCGACGGTGCCGTGCTCCAGCGGCTGCCCGCGGAGCATGAACCCGCAGCCGGCGACCAGCCGCTCACCCCGCCACACCCCCAGGCCCCACTCCTCGCCGGCCAGCCAGCGGGCCTGGCTCAGGCGGACGTACCCCTCGGAGTCCTCCACGGTGGTGTCGGGACGGGCCCACTCCATGAACTCCCGCAGGTGCTCGTAGGAGGCGACGGTGGCCCGGTTGAGCTCCGCGCCGTCACCCGGCCGCAGGCTACGGATCAGCAGCTCGCCGTCGCGATACTCCTCGGGCGCAGCGAAGGACACCAGCCCGGGTCAGTCGGGCTGGCCGGCCTCGAAGCCGACCGAGAACATCCGGTCCAGGTCGTGGCGGGAGTAGGTGCGGAAGGCGATCAGGGTGCGGGTCGTCTCGACACCTTTGACCTTGCGGATGTGCTCGGTCACGGTGGCGGCCAGGTCGTCGTGGCCGCCGACCCGGACCACCGCGACCAGGTCCCAGTCGCCGGCCACCGAGTAGACCTCGCTGACCCCGTCGAGGTCGGCGAGCGCCTGGGCGGTCTCCGGGGTCTGGTCGACCTCGCAGGTGACGAGCACGATGGCGGTGACCAACTCTGGACCTCCCACCTCGGCGAACAGAGCCGGACCGTAGCAGCCCCGCGGCGGGCCGCGCAATCGGCGGGGGCGCGGCGGCGATCGTCCGGCTAGGCCCTGGCCCGCAGCCACAGCGACACCGTGGTCGGCTGCATGGTCTGGTCGGTCACGGCCAGCAGCTCGACCGACAGGGTGTCGAGGTCGACCTCCTCCCGCAACCGGGCGCTGAAGGCCGCGATCGTGCGGGCGGCGTCGTAGCGGCGGCGGTTGAAGCGCCGGTCCACGGTCTCCTGGACCCGGCGCCGGACGGGCTGGAAGGTGGCGGCCACGGCCAGGGTCGCGCCGGCCACGGCCAGGCTGGAGCTGTCGGGCAGCAGCAGTCCCAGCAGCAGCACGGCGGCGGCATAGCCCAGGCCGAGCAGGATGGTGAGGGCCGTCCAGGCCAGGGTGCGGCTGATGATCCGGTCCAGGTCGTACAGCCGGTAGCGCAGGACCGACGCCCCGGTGGCCAGCGGCAGGGCGGCCATGAAGGCCACCGTGGCCAGCTCCCAGATCGGCTGGGCGGCGGACCCGATGGTCGCCCAGGTGACCAGGATGACCGCCGCGGCCAGGGCGGCCAGCGCGGCGGCGGCGGTCACCCAGCGGAGCTGGAGGCGCTCGCGCAGCTGGGCCCGGCGGAACCGCAGCACCAGCGACCCGGCCGCGACCAGCAGCCCGACGAGGACGATGATGTCGCCCAGCCGGGCCATGGCGGCCAGCGGCCCGCTCTCGAACAGGAGGGGGACGGCCACCGCCTCGTACGGCGGGTCCAGCGGGTTCGCGTGGAGGGTCACCGACAGCACCGACGCGACCGCCACCAGCCAGGCCCACCAGCGCCAGCGGGGCGACGGCAGCTTCCCGGTCGGCGTGAGCAGCAGGACGAACCCCAGCAGGGCCGACAGCACACCCCAGCTCACGTCCACGTAGATCGCCGCCCAGCGGGCGCCCGGCAACGACCCGGGTCGCGCCAGCAGCCCGTAGGCCGCGTAGGCGTCGCAGAACCCCAGCATGATCACCGCCACCGCGATCCCCAGCAGCAGCCACCCCACCGGATGACGGGGCCGGCGGCCGGCCAGCACCGCCCCCACGGTGGCCGCGCTGGCCATCGCCAGCAGGTAGGGGACCGCGTCGCCGCTGATCGACACCAGGTCGGGTCGCCCGATGGCGCGCAGCCGCGCGTCGAACCAGACGACCACCAGAACCCCAACCCCGACCAGCCCCCACACCGCCCAGGCCACCACCCCCCAGAACCTCCCGGGGCCCGGTTCCGAACCAGCGGGCCGGTCAACCCGGTGGGTCGGCGTTCTGGTCGGCACGCGGGCATCTCCCTTGGGTCGTGCTGGTCCGGGGCAGTCCTGGTCGGGGGCAGTGTCGCCGCCGGCCGTGACGGGTCCGTTACGGCCGGCGGCCGGCGTGCCCGACGTGGCCTGGCTCGCGCCGCCCGTCAGGCCGAGTGACCCGTCAGGCGTCGACCCGCTCGAGGGCGACGGCCATGCCCTGGCCGCCGGAGATGCAGAGGGTGGCCAGCCCGCGGCGGGCGCCCTGGCGCTGGAGCTGGTGGACGACGGTCCCGATGATGCGGGCGCCGGTCATGCCGATCGGGTGGCCGAGGGCGATGGCGCCGCCGTTGACGTTGGTCCGCTCCCAGTCGAACTTGAGCTCGCGGTCACAGGCCAGGACCTGGGCCGCGAACGCCTCGTTGACCTCGACCACGTCGATCTCGGGGAGGGCCCAGCCCAGCTTGGCCAGCAGCTTCTGGGTGGCCGGGACCACGCCCCAGCCCATGATGTGCGGGTCGACCCCGGCGCTGGCCCAGCCGACGACCCTGGCCAGCGGGCGGAGCCCCTGGGCCCTGGCCGTCTCCTCGGCCATCACGACCAGGGCGGCGGCCCCGTCGCAGATCCCCGAGGAGTTCCCGGCGGTGACCGTGCCCGGGTCGCGGAACACCGGCTTGAGCTTGGCCAGCGCCTCCGGCGTGGTGTCCGGCCGAGGATGCTCGTCGCGCTCGACCGTGACCGTCCGCCGCCTGGCGTCGAAGGTGTCGACGGGAACGACCTCGTCGGCGAAGCGGCCGGCCTCCCACGCCTCGCCCGCCCGGCGCTGGGACTGGAGCGCGAACGCGTCCTGCTCCTCCCGGCTCACGGCGTACCGCTCGGCCAGGTTCTCGGCCGTCTCGCCCATGGCCTCGGAGGCCAGCGGGTCCATGAACCCGTCCGAGGACATGCCGTCCTCGATCACCGCCGGCCCCATCCGGTAGCCGGCGCGCATCCCCCGCAGCAGGTACGGGGTGCGGGTCATGTTCTCCATGCCGACGACCAGCGCGACGTCGATCTCCCCGAGGATGATCGACCCCGCCGCCAGCGTCAGCGCCTTGGCGCTCGACCCGCAGGCCTTGTTCACCGTGTACGCGGGCACCGTCTCCGGCACCCCGGCCCGGACCGACACCTGGCGCCCCGGGTTGGGCCCGTTGCCCGCCTGCCGGCCATGCCCGGCCACCGTCTCGTCCACCTGACCCGGGTCGATCCCGGCGGCATCGAGCGCCGCCCGGGCGGCGGCGATCCCCAGGTCGACCGCTGGCACGTCGGCGAACGCCCCCATGAATCGCCCCATCGGGGTCCGCTTGGCGCCCACGACCACCACCGAACGCTGCTCCATGACCCCTCCCAGGCCCGGTCAGAACTCCCCGGCCATTGTAGGTGGGTCCCGGAGCGGGCCCGCGGGCTAGGGGCGGGCCTTGCCTTCCTTGGCGGCCGGCTTGGAGGAGCGGGACTTGGCGCCGCCGTTGCCGACCGGCTCGAGGCGCTGGGTGGCGTCCTGGTCGCCCGGCCCGCCCTCGCCGTTGGCCGACCCTGCCGCGGCCGGGTCGGCGGGCGGGGTCGGCTGGGTGGCCGCGGCCGGGTCGTCGGCCGGGGTCGGCTGGGTGGTCTCGGCGGTGGTGGAGGTCAGGACCGGCTGGGTGGCCTCGGGGTTCCCGTCCGCCGACTCGGCGTTCCCGTCCGCCGACCCGTCGGCGCTGTCGTCGACCGCGTTGGGCAGGGACGGCTGCTCCGGCTGGTCGGCCGCCTCGGGCGGGGAGGGGTCGGCGACGCCCGGGCGGGTGGCCGACAGCAACCCGTCGCCATCGTCGGCGGGCTCCTGGGGCCGGAGGTCGGGGAACCGGGGGCTCTCCTCGGGCGAGCTGGCGGGCGGCTCGACCCCGAGCCGGGCCGCCGCGGCCGCGGTCGCCTCGTCCAGGTCCTCCTGCTCCTCCTCGACCCGGCCGATGCCGGCGCGGACCTCGTCCAGCACCGACTCCAGGTGGCCGTAGACCCGGCCCAGCTGCTCCAGCGAGCGGTGCCGCAGGGTCTCCAGCCGGATCGTCTCGCCCTCGACCCCGATGCGCTCGCGCTCGGCCTCCTGCCAGATCATGTCGGTCGCGTCGCGGGCCTCCTCCAGCACCGTGCGCGCGTCCTGCTCGGCCTGGGCCCGCATCTCCTCGGCC
>CALGFH010000012.1 GCA_937881255.1 uncultured Actinomycetes bacterium | reverse complement strand
GCCTCGCGGGCGACCTCGGACTTGAGGGTGTGGAAGGCCTCCTCGGAGTACCAGGCGGCGTGGGGGGTGGCCACGACCCGGGGGTGGCGGGCCAGGCGCCAGCCGAGGTCGTCCGGTGGCTCGCCCTCCAGGACGTCGAGGGCGGCGCCGGCCAGCTCCCCGGCGTCCAGGGCGGCCAGCAGGGCGGCCGCGTCCACCAGCCCGCCCCGGGCGGTGTTGACCAGGTAGGCGGTCGGGCGCATCCGGCCCAGCGCCTCCGGCCCGATCAGGTGGCGGGACTCGGCGGTGAGGGCGGCGTGCAGCGAGACCAGGTCGGCCACCTCCAGCAGCTCCTCCAGCCCGACCCGCTCGATCGGCGGCTCCGAGGGCACCTGGGGAAGGTCGTAGCCGACCACCCGCATGCCCAGCCCGGCCGCCCGGCCGGCCACGCCCCGGCCGATGGCCCCGCAGCCGACCACGCCCCAGGTGAGGGCGGACAGGCGCCGCAGCGGACGGGACGCCTCCAGGTCCCAGCGGCCGTCCCGGACCGAGCGGTCGAGCACGACCACCCCGCGGAGCAGGGACAGGGCCAGGGCCAGGGTGTGGTCGGCGACCTCGTCGCGGCCGTAGTCGGGCACGTTGGCCACCCAGACCCCGCGCTCGGCGGCCGCCTCCACGTCGACGTTGTCGACCCCGACCCCGTACCTGACCACCAGGCGGCAGCGGGGCAGCGCGTCCAGGACCGCGCCGGTGATCGGCACGTACTGGTTGATGAGCACCTCGGCGTCGCCGGCCTGGGCGGCCACCTCCTCGGGGGTGCGGCACTGGAGCACCCGGAGCTCGACGTCGTGGCCGTCCAGCACGGCCCGCTCGGGGTCGACGCTGTCGTGGTCGCAGTCGGTGATCACCACCAGCGCGGTCACGCCGTCACTCCCCGACGGTGCCGTCGAGCTGCTCGCGGAGGATGTCGGCGTGGCCGACGTGGCGGGCCGTCTCCTCGACCATGTGGATCAGGATCCAGCGCCGGCTCAGCTTCCAGCCCTGGCGCCGGGGATGCTCGATGATCTCGTCCAGCGAGGACGCGGCGGCCACGATCTCGCGGCTGCGGTCGCACTCGGCCTGGTGGAAGGCAAGGACGTCCCCGGTGGTCTCGCCGGGCTCGATGCGCCAGTCGGCGTCCGGGTCCTCCTTGGTCCAGGGGAAGCTGACCTCCTGGCCGTCCCACACCCCCTGGAACCACGAGCGCTCCACGTAGGCCAGGTGCTTGACCAGGCCGAGCAGGCTGGTCCCGGAGGGGACCATGGCCCGGCGCAGCTGCTCGTCGTCCAGGCCCTCCAGCTTCCACAGCAGGGTCGCCCGGTGGAAGTCGAGGAAGCCGGCCAGCATCTCCCGCTCGCCGCCGACTGACGGCGGCTCGGGGCGGTCGTCGGTGGTCATGGCCCTCCCGTGGTCTCGAAGTGGTCCCGGCAGCCGACCGAGCAGAAGTACCACGTGACCCCGTCACGGACGGCCGTGGGGGCGCCGGCCACGGCCACCGTCATGCCACAGACCGGGTCGACCGCCTCGGCCGCGGCGGCACCGGCCGGGGCCAGGCCGGTTACGTCGACTGCGTCGGCCCCTCGGCTAGCGAGGTCGGCGGCCAGCCCGTGGCGCCAGTCGACCAGCTCGGCCAGGATGGCCACGGCGATCTCCTCCTGGGTCGAGGGGCCGAGGTCGCGGCCGGCCGGGCTGCGCACCCGGGCCAGGTCCTCCTCGGCCACCCCCCGGGCGCGGAGGTCGTCCAGCACCACCGCGGCCCGACGGGCGCTGGCCACCAGCCCCACGTAGCCGACCCCGGACTTGAGGGCCGAGGCGAGCGCGTCCTCGTCGCCGTGGCCCATGGTGGCCACCACCACCGCGTCGGCGGCCGCGTCGGGGTCGAGCTGGTCGGTGACCCGCCAGCCGACGATCCGGGCCAGCTGGACCAGGGTCCGGCCGGCGACCCCCTCGCCGAGCACGGCCAGCAGCGGGCCCGGCAGCTCCGGCTCGATCAGGACCTCGACCACCCCCTCGGAGGCGCAGCGGCTCTCGGCCACGACCACGTCGTCGGGCGCGCCCGCGCCCGACCCGGCCGGGCCGATCTGGACAAGGCGGGGCTCGCCGTCGGCCAGGGCCCGCAGGGCCTCGCGGACCACGATCGGCTCCGAGCAGGCCCCGCCGACCCACCCGGCCAGGGTGCCGTCGGGGGTGACCAGGGCCCGGTCCCCGCGCCGGGTCGAGGCCGGCCGGACCACCCGGACCACCGTGGCCAGGGCGTACGGCTTGCCGTCGGCGGCCAGCCGCCCGGCCTCGACCAGCACCTCGGAACGGGTCATCTACTCCGTCATCTACTCCGCCAGCCCGGCCTCGACCAGCTTCTGCCAGACCTTGTCGGGCCCGATCGGCATCTCCAGCTCACGCACGCCGGTGTGGGCCAGGGCGTCGACGACCGCGTTGACGAACGCCGCCGGCGAGCCGACGGTGGCCGACTCGCCAACCCCCTTGGCCCCGATCGGGTGGTGGGGCGAGGGGGTGGTGGTCTCGCCCAGCTCGAACTTGGGCGTCTCCCACGAGGTCGGGATCAGGTAGTCGGAGAAGTTCGACCCGATGCAGTTGCCCAGCTCGTCGAAGGTGATCAGCTCCATGGCGGCCATGGCGAACCCCTCGGTGAGCCCGCCCATGATCTGGCCCTCGACGATCATCGGGTTGATCCGGACCCCGCAGTCGTCGACCGCCACCATCCGCTTGACCTTCCACTGCCCGGTGCCCCGGTCGACCTCGACGGCGACCGCGTAGGCCCCGAACGGGTAGGTCATGTTGGGCGGGTCGTAGTAGGTGACGCCCTCCAGGCCGGCCTCCATCCCCTGGGGGTGGTTGGTGTAGGCGGCGAAGGCGGCCTCCTGGATGGTCGTCTGCCGGTCGGGGGCGCCCCGGACCCGGAACCGGTCCCCGGCCCACTCCAGGTCCTCGGGGGCGACCTCGAGCAGGTGGGCGGCCAGCTGCCTGGCCTTCTCGCGCAGCTTGCGCGAGACCATGGCCGTGGCCGCCCCGGCCGTCGGGGTGCTCCGGGAGGCGTAGGTGCCGAGCCCGTAGGGGGTGTTGTCGGTGTCGCCGTGCTGGACCAGGATGTCCGAGGGCGGGATGCCGAGCTCGTTGGCCACGATCTGGGCGAAGGTCGTCTCGTGGCCCTGGCCCTGGGTCTGGACGCCGATCTTGAGGATCGCCTTGCCGGTCGGGTGGACCCGCAGCTCGGCCGAGTCGAACATCTTCAGGCCGAGGATGTCGTAGTCCTTGCTCGGCCCGGCCCCGACGACCTCGGTGAAGGTGGCCACCCCGATCCCGAGCAGCTTGCCCTCGTCGCGGGCCCTGGCCTGCTCGGCCTTGAGGTCCTCGTAGCCGAGCATCTCCAGGGCCTTGTCCATGGCCGTCTCGTAGTCGCCCGAGTCGTACACGAACCCGGTGGCCGAGGTGTAGGGGAACTGCTCGGGCTGGATGAAGTTCTTGCGGCGCAGCTCGACCGGGTCGATCCCGAGCTCGTAGGCGGCCGTCTGGACCAGGCGCTCGATGAAGAACGAGGCCTCGGTGACCCGGAACGAGCAGCGGTAGGCGACCCCGCCGGGGGCCTTGTTGGTGTAGGCCCCGTCGGTGACCACGTGGGCCGCCGGGATGTCGTAGGAGCCGGTGACGATGTGGAACAGGCCGGCCTTGAGCTTGCTCGGCTGGGCGTCGGCGTAGGCGTAGCCCTGGTCGGACAGCATGTTGACCCGCAGGCCGAGCATCTTGCCCTCGTTGTTCAGGGCCAGCTCGCCCTTCATGTAGAAGTCGCGGGCGAACCCGGTCGAGATCAGGTTGCCGGTGCGGTCCTCGATCCACTTGACCGGCCGCCCCAGCAGCAGCGAGGCGGCGGTCGCGACCACATAGCCCGGGTAGACGGGGACCTTGTTGCCGAAGCCGCCGCCGA
>CALGFH010000011.1 GCA_937881255.1 uncultured Actinomycetes bacterium | reverse complement strand
GGTGACCTGGGAGGGGTCGTTGAGGTAGACCTCGCGGGGGCCGCCGGCGAGCTCGTGGCCGTGGTCCTGCACCCAGCCGGAGACGGTGTGGTAGGCGGGGCCGATCTCGGCGTAGGGGCCGCGGTGGAGGGTGACGGCGGCCGGGCCGCCGGCCAGCTCGGTCCCGTAGACCTCGCCCGTCCCCTCGAACGGGGCCGCCACCGGGAAGCAGATCTCGATCGGGGCGCTGGTCTCGGAGTCCAGCACCTCGGTGGCGTGGTACACGACCTGGAGCGGCCCGGCGGGCTCGATCCCCCGCGCGCCCAGCTCGGCCAGGATCGTGTGGACCCCGTCGCTGATCGCGGACGAGATCTCCCGCAGGTTGCTGGTGGTGCGGGTCGCGGCCACCGGCTGGGCCGGCAGCTCCTTGACGGTCACCTCGTACGGCATGACGTCCTCCTTCTCCAGGAGCCGTTGGAGGAACGCGAGCATCCGCCGGTGCTCGGCCAGGCGCGCCTCCAGCCGCTCCCGGTGCCGGCGCAGGCGCTCGGCCGCCGGCTCGCCGCCGCCGGAGGCCAGCAGCTCGCCGATCTCCTCCAGCGGCATCTCCACCGACCGCAGGATGCGGATGGCCTCGGCCTGGTTGGCCTGGGCCGGCCGGTAGTAGCGGTAGCCGGAGGACGGGTCGACGTGCGCCGGCCGCAGCAGGCCGAGCTCGTCGTAGTGGCGCAGCGCCTTCACCGACAGCCGGGTCGCTCTGGAGAAGCGCCCGATCGGCAGCAGGTCGTCCACTCGCGTCCCTCCCTTCCGCCGACCACCCTGGACGCTCCCCCGACAGGAGGGTCAAGCGGCGAGCTCGGCCAGCCGGCGGAGCTGGGCGACCCGATCCTCGTGGGTCCAGGCGGTGGGGGCGGCGATCAGGGTGCCGACCCCGGCCTCGCGGTGGGCGGCCAGGCGCTCGCGGACCCGGCCGGCCGGGCCGCACAGGGTGACCAGGTCGATCAGCTCGTCGGGGAGGGCGGCCCCGGCCTCGGCGCGGCGGCCGGCCAGGTAGTGCTCCTGGACCTGGGCGGCGGCCTGCTCGAAGCCGTAGCGGCCGGCCTGCTCGGTGTAGAAGTTGCGCTCCCGCGAGCCCATGCCGCCGATGTACAGGGCCAGGAACGGGCGCATGACGTCACGGGCCGCGGCCAGGTCGTCGCTGACGTGGACCTGGACGTTGGGGGCGATGTCGAAGCCGTCCAGGTCGCGGCCGGCCCGGGCCGCCCCGGCGGCCAGCTGGTCGCGGAACCCGCCGGCGTGCTCGGGCGCGTACAGGAACCCGAGCCAGCCGTCGGCCAGCTCCCCGGCCATGGCCAGGTTCTTCGGGCCCATGGCGGCCAGGTAGATGGGCAGGCGGGCCTGGGCCGGGCTGATGGTGAGCTTGAGGGCCTTGCCCGGCCCGTCGGGCAGCGGCAGCTCCAGGGTCTCGCCCTGGTAGGCGACCCGCCGGCGCTCCAGGGCCATCCGGACCACGGTCAGGTAGTCGCGGGTCCGGGCCAGCGGCCGGGCGAACCGCTGGCCGTGCCAGCCCTCGGCCACCTGGGGCCCGGACAGGCCGAGGCCGAGCCGGAACCGCCCCCCCGACAGCTGGTCAAGGGTGGCCGCGGTCATGGCCGTCATGGCCGGGCTCCGGGCCGGGATCTGGAACACCGCCGACCCCAGGTCGATGGAACTGGTCTGGGCGGCCAGCCAGGCCAGCACGGTGGCCGCGTCCGAGCCGTAGGCCTCGGCCACCCAGGCCGAGTCGTAGCCGAGCCGCTCCGCCTCCCGGACCAGCTCCAGCTGCTCTCCGGCCGTCGTCCCGGCCCCGAAGTAGCCGAGCATCACCCCGAGGCGCATCAGCTGCCGGTGACCTCCTTGGCGAACGTCTCGAAGGCGTTGACGTAGCGGGCCACGTCCTCGTCGGTGTGCTGCACCGACAGGGTCCACTGCTCGTCGATGCCCGGGGTCATGAACACGCCCTCGGTCATCTCGTACAGCCAGGACAGGTAGGAGAGGTGCTCGTCGACCCCGTCGCCGTCGAAGCCGGCGTAGGCGCGGTAGTCGCGCAGCCGCTCGGGGGCGTACATGACCGCGCCCTTGCCGCCCACCCCGGTGGTGTAGCAGGGCAGGTCGTAGGTGTCGATGACCCGCTGGCAGCCGGCCAGCTGGGCGTCGTTGAGCCGGTTGAGCTCCTTGTAGGCGCCCTCGGTGAGGACCTCGGTCAGGGCGACCAGCCCGGCCCGGGCGCACAGCGGGTTGCCGTTGAAGGTGCCCAGCTGGGGCACGCCGTCCTTGGCGATCTCGGCCATCAGCTCGCCCCGGCCGCCGAACCCGCCAAGGGGGGTGCCGCCGCCGACGGCCTTGGCGAAGCACTTGAGGTCGGGGGCGACCCCGTAGACCTCCTCGGCCCCGCCGTAGGCGATGGTGGCCCCGGTCTTGACCTCGTCGAAGATGAGGATGACGCCGTGGCGGGAGCAGATCTCGCGGACCGCCTCCAGGTAGCCGGGCTCGGGGTCGATGATGCCGACGTTCATCATCACCGGCTCCATGATCATGCCCGCGACCTCGCCGGCGTTGGCGGCCAGCAGCCGGTCCAGCGCCTCGGCGTCGTTGTAGGGGACGATCAGGGTCAGCTCGGTCACGGCCTTGGGGGTGCCGGAGCCGAACTCGACGCTGGCCGGGGTCTCCCGCGGGCCCATCTTGTCCCGGCTGGGCCGGATCGAGACCAGCACCGACTCGTGGTGGCCGTGGTAGGAGCCCTCGATCTTGACGATCTTGTCCCGGCCGGTGACCCCGCGGGCCAGCCGGATGGCGTCCATGGTGGCCTCGGTGCCCGAGTTGGTGAAGCGCATCTGGTCGATCCGGAAGCGCCTGCAGAGCTCCTCGGCCAGCAGGGTGGTCTCGGCCACCGGCTGGGCGAAGTGGGTGCCGATGGCGGCCCGCTCGGACAGGGCCTCGACGATCTTGGGGTGGGCGTGGCCGACGGCCATCACCCCGAAGCCGTTGTGGTAGTCGGCGTACTCGTTGCCGTCGACGTCCCAGACGCGGCTGCCCTTGGCCCGCTCGAAGAAGATCGGGTAGGGCGGGGCGTCCTGGAAGCTGGAGGCGACCCCGAGGGGCAGCGAGGCGAGCGAGCGCTCGCGCCACTCCCGCGACTTGGGGGTGCGCTCGTGGACGAGCTGGGTCCTGGCCTTGGTGAGGCTGTCGATCCGCTCCTGGTCGGGCCGTCGGCCCATGCTGATCACGCTCCTGGATGCTCCGGGCTGTCTTCGCCTTACGTCGAGACTGAGATAGACTACTTCGAAACTCGTTCCTTGGCAAAAGAATCTGGAGGTAGTTCGCATGTCCAGGACGGCAAGGGTCGACGCGGTCGACCGGCGCATCGTGGCCGCCCTGCAGCGCGACGGGCGCCGCCCCTTCACCAGCATCGGCCGGGAGCTCGGCCTGTCCGAGGCGGCCGTGCGCCAGCGGGTGGCCCGGCTCCAGGCGGCCGGGATCATGCAGGTGGTGGCCGTGGCCGACCCGATGACCCTCGGCTACCAGGCCATGGCCATGGTGGCCATCTCGGTCGACGGCCGGGCCCGCAAGCAGGTCGCCGAGGCCGTCGGGCGCCTGCCCGAGGTGTCGTACCTGGTGCTGACCGCCGGGTCGTTCGACATGCTGGCCGAGGTGGTCTGCGAGGACAACGACCACCTGCTGCGCCTGCTCTCGGAGGACCTGGCCGGGATCGAGGGCGTGCGCGAGACCGAGACCTTCATGTACCTGCGGCTGCTCAAGGAGGCCTACACCTGGTCGGTGGCCCCCGAGGCCGCGGCCGACACCGGCTGAGCCGCCTACAGCCACCGCTCCGGCTGCCGAAGAACCTGACAAGGCATTCTCGGCCCAGGAGGAGCGAACGTGGGGTGGCAGTTCCCAGCGCGGCGGCGCGCCGCCGGCCGTGAGCGGCTGCTGGCCACGGCCGGGGCGGCCCTGCTGGCCGCGCCCGACGCCGCCGCCGTCCACCGGGTCGCCGCCGAGGCCACCGCCGAGCTGCTCGGCCTCGACGCCCCGGCCGAGCTGGCCCGCGACCTGGACCTGGTCCCCGAGGAGGCCCGGGCCGCCCTCGAGTCCCTCCGGGCCCAGGTGACCCTGGCCCTGGAACGGGCCGACCTGGCCGCCGAGGTGGCCCGGCGGGCCAGCGTCGACCCGCTCACCGGGCTGGCCAACCGGACCGCCTTCTCGCGGCGGCTGCAGGAGGCGCTCGGCACCCTCGACGGCCCCCCGGGCCCCCCCGGCGGGCCGGCCCCGGCCCTGCTCCTGCTCGACCTGGACGACTTCAAGACGATCAACGACAGCCTGGGCCACTCCTCCGGGGACGAGGTCCTGCGGGTGGTGGCCGAGCGGCTGCGGGGCTGCCTGGGCCCGGGCGACCTGGCCGCCCGCCTCGGCGGCGACGAGTTCGCCGTGCTCGTCCCCCGGGTCGCCGACGAGGGCGAGGCGGTCGCCCTGGGCGAGCGGCTGGCGGCCATCCTGCGCACCCCGGTGACCGTGTCCGGGCGGGAGGTGCTGGCCCGGGCCAGCGTCGGGGTCCGCCTGGCCCGCGGCGGCGACGAGGACCCCGAGCGGCTGCTGCGCGACGCCGACATGGCCATGTACGCGGCCAAGACGGCCGGCCGGGCCGGGGTCCGGGTGTTCGACACGGCCATGCACACCCGGGCCGTGCAGCGCCTCGACTTCGAGGCCGCCCTGCGCCGGGCCGTCATCCGCCAGCAGTTCACCGTCCGCTACCAGCCGGTGGTCGAGCTGCCCGGGGGCAGGCTGGCCGGGCTGGAGGCGCTGGTCCGCTGGGACCACCCCGAGCGGGGCCTGGTCATGCCGGGCGAGTTCGTCTCCCTGGCCGAGGACACCGGCCTGATCGTCCCCATCGGCCGCTGGGTCCTGCACGCCGCCTGCCAGGCGGCCCGCGACTGGCAGCGCCGCTTCCCCCTCCAGCCCCACCCGTTCCTCAGCGTCAACCTGTCGGTGCGCCAGCTCCAGCAGCCCGACCTGCTCGAGGACGTGGCCGGGGCCCTTGACGCCTCCGGCCTCGACCCCGACCAGCTGATGCTGGAGATCACCGAGAGCGTGCTGGCCACCGACCAGGAGGCCAAGCTGGAGCGCCTGGTCGGCCTGCGGGCCCTCGGGGTCCACCTGGCCTCGACGACTTCGGCACCGGCTACTCGTCCCTGGCCTACCTGCGCCACCTGCCCGTTGACGTCCTCAAGCTGGCCAAGCCGTTCGTGGACGGCCTGCTCCGCGGGGCCGAGGAGCAGGCCCTGACCAACGCCATCCTGCGCATCGCCGACCTCCTCGGCCTGCGGGTGATCGCCGAGGGCATCGAGCAGGAGGCCCAGGCCCTGGAGCTGGCCCGCCTGGGCTGCCCCTACGGCCAGGGCTTCCACTTCGCCCGCCCGCTCGACCAGTTCGCCGTCGAGGCCCTCCTGGTCGCCGAGCAGAACCGCCACCGCCCGGTGGACCGCCGCCTGATTGTGTGACCCACCCCTCCAGGGGGAAGCTGGAGGGCATGCTGGCATCGCTCACCGGCCTCGGCCTGTCGGCGGCGGCGGGCCTGAACGCCTACATCCCGCTGCTGCTGGTCGGCGTCCTGGCCCGCTTCACCGACGTCATCACCCTCCCCGAGCCCTACCGCTGGATCCAGTCCGGCTGGGCCCTGGCGATCGTCTCGGTGCTGCTCCTGGCCGAGCTCGTCCTCGACAAGGTGGCCGTGGTCGACCACGTCAACGACGCCATCCAGACCCTGGTCCGCCCCACCGTCGGCGGCGTCATCTTCGCCGCCACCACCGCCGCCGAGCAGGCCGACAACTCCACCTGGATGCAGGAGCACCCCTGGGTCGGCGTCCTCCTCGGCGTCGCCGTCGCCGGCATCGTCCACGCCACCAAGGCCACCGCCCGTCCCCTGGTCAACGCCACCACCGTTGGCGCCGGGACCCCGGTGGTCAGCGCCGCCGAGGACGCCGCCTCCCTCGGCATGAGCCTGGTCGCGGTGTTCCTCCCCATCCTGGTCGTGGTCGTGCTGCTCCTGTTCGGCTGGGCCGCCGTCGCCATGTTCCGCCGGGCCAGGCGCCGCCGCAGGTCGGCCGCGTTCTAGCCCCGCCCCAGCTCCCGCAGCCGGCGCTCGAGGAAGCGCCGCTCGGGTCCCTGCCGGGTCAGGCCGAGGGCGCGGGTGTAGGCGGCCCGGGCGTCGTCCGGCCGGCCGAGGCGGCGGAGCAGGTCGGCCCGGGCGGCGTGGGCCAGGTGGTAGCCGCCGAGCTGGCCGGCGGCCAGCAGGGCGTCGATCAGGGCCAGGCCCGCGGCCGGGCCGTCGCGCATGGCCACGGCCACGGCCCGGTTCAGCTCGACCACCGGCGACGGGTCGGCCCGCACCAGGAGGTCGTAGAGGCCGACGATCCGGTCCCAGTCGGTGGCCTGGGCGGTGGGTGCCTCGGCGTGGGCGGCGGCGATCGCCGCCTGGAGCGTGTAGGGCCCGACCTCCCCTGACGAGATGGCCCGCCGGAGCAGGGCGGCCCCCTCGGCGATCCGGGCCCGGTCCCAGCGGGAGCGGTCCTGGTCGGCCAGGAGGATCAGCTCGCCCTCGGCCGTGGCCCGGGCGGCCCGGCGGGAGTCCTGGAGCAGCAGCAGGGCCAGCAGGCCGAGCGCCTCCGGTTCCGGGAGGAGCTCGGCCACCAGCCGGCCAAGGCGGATCGCCTCGTCGGCCAGGTCGGGGCGGACCACCGCGTCCCCCGACGCGGGCCCGTACCCCTGGGTGAAGACCAGGTAGACGACCTGGAGGACGATCTCGAGCCGGTCGGCCAGCTCGGCCGGGGGCGGCACCGCATAGGGGATGCCGGCGGCCCGGATCTTGGCCTTGGCCCGCACGATCCGCTGGGCCACCGTCGGCGGGCCGGTGAGGAAGCCGTGGGCGACCTCCTCGGTGGTGAGCCCGCAGACCTCGCGCAGGGTCATCGCCACCTGGGCGTCGGGCGACAGGGCGGGATGGCAGCAGGTGAAGATCAGCCGCAGCCGGTCGTCCTCCAGCAGCTGGTCGTCCTGGCCGGCGGGGTCGGGGGCCTGGTCGTCGAGCCGCGCCGCCAGCTCCCCAAGGGCGGCGTCGAACCGGGCCCGCCGCCGCAGCCGGTCGATGGCCTTGAAGCGGCCGGTCGAGACCAGCCAGGCCCGGGGGTTGGCCGGCAGGCCGTCCCGCGGCCACTGGGCCAGCGCCGCCGTGAACGCGTCCTGGAGCGCCTCCTCGGCCAGGTCGAAGTCGCCCAGCACCCGGATCAGGGTGGCCAGGACCCGGCGCGACTCGGACCGGTAGAGGCGCTCGATCCGGGCTCGCGGCTCGGCGGCCGCGCCCTGGCTCACGGGCCCGAGCGTTCCCGCTGGAGATCGATCACCGGGCGGACCTCGACGCTCCCGAGGCGGGCGCTCGGGAGCCGCCCGGCGATCTGGATGGCCTCGTTGAGGTCCCTGGCCTCGATGAGCACGAACCCGCCGAGCTGCTCGCGGGTCTCGGCGAACGGCCCGTCGGTGGCCGACAGGCGGCGGTTGCGGACCCGCACGGTGGTGGCCGCCTCGACCTGCTCCAGGGCCTCGGCCAGGACGAGCTGGCCGCTCTCGGCCAGTGCCTGGTTGGTGGCAAGGGTCTCGTCGATGAGGGCGTCGACCTCGGGCTGGGGCAGGGCGTTCAGGGTCGCCTCGTCGGCGTAGACCAGGCACAGATAGCGCATCCTCGGCTCCTCCGGTCGATGGTTCCGTGAAGGTGTCGATTCGGGGGTGGCCCATTCGACAACCTTCCGAGCCGACCACACCAGAAGGAGCACCGCCATGACCGAAACCGGCCGCGTCACCTCCAGCGACGGCACCTCGATCGCGTTCGAGCGATCCGGCGCCGGCCCGGCCCTCATCGCGGTGGACGCCGCCGGGAGCTACCGGGACTTCCGGCCCTTCCCACCGCCGGTGGAGCTGCTGGCCGAGGACTTCACCGTCTACCTCTACGACCGCCGGGGCCGCGGCGCCAGCACCGACACCCCGCCCTACGCGATCGAGCGTGAGGTCGACGACCTGGCCGCGCTCATCGCCGAGGCCGGCGGGTCGGCCTTCGTGTACGCCTTCTCCTCCGGCGGGCTGCTGGCTCTGCACGCCGCCGCCCGCGGGCTGGCCATCGCCAAGCTGGCCCTGTTCGAGCCGCCGATCGAGCCGGCCCCGGCCCCCGCGGGCGAGTCCGGCTTCACCGCCGAGCTGGCCGAGCTGGTGACCTCGGGCCGGCGGCGGGAGGCGGTGGAGTTCTTCCACCGCGGCATCGGCGTCCCCGACGAGGTCATGGACCAGATGACCCCGCCGGTCTGGGCGGCCCTTGAGGCGGTGGCCCCCACCCTGGTCTACGACTGCCGGCTCTCGGACGCCATGTCGCTCCCGCTCCTGCGGTCGGTGACGGTCCCGACCCTGGTCCTGGACAGCCAGGGCAGCTCCGACTCCATCACCGGTTCGGCGGCCACGGTGGCCGGGGCCCTCCCCGACAGCACCCACCGCCACCTGGCCGGCGGGTGGCACGGCGTCCCCGGCGAGACCCTGGCCCCGGTCCTGACCGGGTTCTTCCGGAGCTGAGCCGGCCAGGGTCTCAGGCCATCGGCCCGTAGAGGGCCCGGGCCCGTTCGGCCAGGTCCTCGGGGAGGGCGACCAGCAGGGCGGTCGCCTCGGCGCCGACCTCGCCCGAGGGCAGGTACAGGCGGGACCAGGTGCGGACGCGGCGGCCACGGGTGTCGGTGAGGCCGGCGACCAGGGGGAGGGGGGCGGTGTAGGGGACCTGGGCGCGGTAGCGGAGGTCCATGGTGGCGGTGGCCGCCCAGATGCCGGCCAGGAGGATGGAGGCGTAGCCCATGACCTCGTCGAGGGCGGTGGCCGAGAGGCCGCCGTGGAGGACGCCGGGGTAGCTCTGGAACTCGGGGCGGGGGTGGAGGGTGGCCAGGACCTGGTCGCCCTCGCGGCGGATGTCGTCCAGGTGCATGCCGATGGGGTTGGCGTCGCCGCAGGCGAAGCAGTGGCGGGCCCCGGCGGGGAGCACGTCGTCGCGGGTGGTGGGTCGGTCACCGTCGGGGCCGGGCATCGGCGTCGTCTCCTCGATGGCGGGTGGGGCGGGTAGGCTACCGCTGCTGCGGACCGCGCTCAGGAGGAACTGGTTTGGTCGCCGTCACCGATGACGCCTTGCGCCGGCTGCCCAAGGCCGAGCTGCACCTGCACCTCGACGGGTCGCTGCGGCCGGCGACGGTCGAGGAGCTGGCCCGGGAGGTCGGGGTGGTGGCGGGCGACGCGCCCCAGGGGGCGGCGATGGCCAGGGTGCGGGTGACCCGGCGGGCGGGGCTGCTCGAGGCCCTCCAGGGGTTCGAGGTGCTGCTGCCGCTGCTGCAGACCAAGGAGCACCTGGCCAGGGTGACCACCGAGCTGGTCGAGGACCTGGCCGCCGACGGGGTGGTCTACTCGGAGCTGCGCTTCTGCCCGCGGCTCAACACCGGCCAGGGGCTGACCATCGACGAGGTCCTGGCCACCGTCGGGGAGGCGGCCGCCCAGGCCGAGGCGGCCACCGGGACCCGGGTGGTGCTGCTGGCCTGCCTGATGGGCGGGGTCGACCCGGACTGGAACCGGCCGGTGCTGGAGGCGGCCATCCGCCGGATGGACTCGGGCGTGGTCGGGGTCGACCTGGCCGGGCCGGTCGAGGGGCGGACCCCGGCCTGGGTCGACGCCCATGCGGCCATGTTCGAGCACGCCCGGGCGTCGGGGCTGTGCGTCACCGTCCACGCCGGCGAGGCCGAGCCGCCCTCGGCCATCCGCACCGCCCTCGACCGCTACCTGGCCGACCGGATCGGGCACGCGACCAGCCTGGCCGAGGACCCCGACCTGCTGGCCGAGGTGGTCGAGCGGCGGGTCGTGCTGGAGTGCTGCCCGCGGTCCAACTACTGGACCCGGACCGCCGAGGAGCTGCCCGAGCTGTCCGCCCACCCGGTCGGGCGGCTGCTCGACGCCGGGGCCCGGGTGTGCCTGAACACCGACGACCGCAGCCTGTTCGGCAACGACCTGTCCTCGGAGTACCGGGTGGTGGCCGAGGCCTTCGGGCTGGACGACCGGCAGGTGGCCGCCCTGACCGCCAACGGGTTCGCGGGGGCGTTCCACCCCGGCCGGGCCGCCGCCGCCCTGGAGCGGGCCGTCGGCAGGCTGGAGGACTCCGGATGAGCACGGCGGGCGCACCCGAAGCCTCAACTGGCAGGGGGCCGCGCCAGCTGACCGCCACGGCCGTCTTCACGCCGGCCGACCCGGCCTTCGTGGCCGACCCCTACCCGGCGTACGCGCGGCTGCGGGCGGCCGGCCGGGTCCTGTACGACCCGGGCAGCGACCACTGGCTGGTCCCCCACCACGCCGACGTCAACGCGCTGCTCCGCGACCGCCGCTTCGGCCGCACCTACCTGCACGTGGCCAGCCACGCCGAGATGGGCCGGCCCGAGGAGCCGGAGGAGCTGGGCCCGTTCTGGCACCTGATCCGCAACGGCATGCTCGACCGCGAGCCGCCCGACCACACCCGGCTGCGCCGGCTGGTGGCCAAGGCGTTCACCCCGCGGATGGTCGAGCGGCTCCGCGACCGGGTCCAGGGCCGGGTCGACGGGCTGGTCGACGCCCTGGCCGAGGCCGGCGGAGGCGACCTGGTGGCCGGGCTGGCCGAGCCGCTGTCGGTGGCCGTGATCAGCGACCTGCTCGGGATCCCCGAGGCCGACCGGCCGCTGCTGCGGCCCTGGTCGGCCCAGATCTGCGGCATGTACGAGGTCGACCCGGCCCCGGACGCCGGCCGGGTCGCCTCCCGGGCGGCCACCGAGTTCTCCGCCTACCTGCGCGGGCTGTCGCGGGAACGGCGGGCCCGCCCGGCCGACGACCTGATCACCGCCCTCACCCAGGTGGTCGACGGCGGCGACCAGCTCACCGAGGACGAGCTCATCGGCACCGTGGTGCTGCTGCTCAACGCCGGCCACGAGGCCACCGTCAACTTCACCGGCATCGGCTGGTGGCAGCTGTTCCGCCACCCCGGCCAGCTGGACCGGCTCCGCCGGGAGCCCGGCCTGCTGCCCCGGGCGATCGACGAGCTGCTGCGCTACGACACCCCCCTGCAGATGTTCGAGCGCTGGGTCCTGGAGGACGTGGAGATCGCCGGGGTCGCCGTGCCCAAGGGGGCCGAGCTGGGGCTGCTGTTCGGCTCGGCCAACCGCGACCCGGCGACCTTCCCCGACCCGGACCGGCTCGACCTGGCCCGCCCCGAGGCCGCCCAGCAGCTCAGCTTCGGGGCCGGCGTCCACTACTGCCTGGGGGCGCCCCTGGGCCGGCTGGAGCTGGAGCTGTCGTTCGGGACCCTGCTGGCCCGCCTGCCCGCGATGGCCCCGGCGGCCGAGCCGGCCTGGAAGCCGACCTACGTCCTCCGCGGCCTGGAGGCGCTGCATGTCACCGCCTGACCCGGAGCGGGCCGGCTTCACCATGTACGGGCCCGAGTTCACCTTCCTGGGGGTGCCGCGGGCCGACCTGGAGGACCCGGCGTCGCTGGAGGGGGCCGACGTGGTCATCGTCGGCGCCCCCTTCGACGGCGGCACCAGCCACCGGCCCGGGACCCGGTTCGGCCCCTCGGCCATCCGCGGCACCGACTACCTGGGCCACGACGGCTCCCGGCCCTCGCTGGCCCTTGGGGTCGACGCCCTCCGGGACCTCAAGGTGGTCGACGCCGGCGACGTGCTGATGCTGGCCGGCGAGATCGAGCCGGCCCTGGAGCGGCTGGAGCGGGCCGTGCACACGGTGGCCGCGGCCGGGGCGGTCCCGGTGGTCCTGGGCGGCGACCACACCATCGCCCTGCCCGACGTGACCGGGGTGGCCCGCCAGCACGGCCTGGGGCGGGTCTCGGTGGTCCACTTCGACGCCCACGCCGACACCGCCGACACCCACTTCGGCTCCCTGCTCGGCCACGGCACCCCGATGCGGCGGCTGATCGAGTCGGGCGCGGCCCGGGGCGACCGGTTCCTCCAGCTGGGGCTGCGCGGCTACTGGCCGCCCCCGGACGTGCTGGCCTGGATGGCCGAGCGGGGCATGCGCAGCTTCGAGATGACCGAGATCGTCCGCCGCGGCCTCGACGCCTGCCTGTCGGAGGCGTTCGCGATCGCCACCGACGACTGCGACGGGGTGTTCCTGTCGGTCGACGTCGACGTGGTCGACCCGGGCATGGCCCCTGGGACCGGCACCCCGGAGCCGGGCGGGCTCACCGCCCGGGAGCTGCTGGACGCCGTCCGCCGCTGCGCCCTCGAGCTGCCGCTGGTCGGCATGGACGTGGTCGAGCTCTCCCCCGCCTACGACGGGCCCGGCCAGGTGACCGCGTTCCTGGCCAACCGGGTGGTGCTGGAGGCCCTGTCCGGGATCGCCCGGCGCCGCGCCGCGGGGTGAAACCGGGCGGCGCGGGCGCGTGTTGAAGCCGGTGATGGAACCACAACCGGAGCTGCCGGCCCGCCTGGCCCGCGACCTGGACGGGTCGTTCGAGGAGCTGGTGCTCGCCCACCAGCGGCTCGTCTACGGCCTGGCCCTGCGGGTGGTGGCCGACCCGGCCGACGCCGAGGAGGTCGCCCAGGACACCTTCGTGCGGGCCTACCACGCCCTGGCCGGCTACGAGGCCGAGCGGGTGGCGGCCATGCGGCTGCGCCCCTGGCTGGCCCAGATCGCCCTCAACCTGGCCCGCAACCGGCGGCGGCGGCGCCCGCCGCCGGCCCGGCCGCTGGAGGACGGCGACGGCCAGCCGATGTCGGTGGCCGCCCCGGCCGCCGCCCAGCCCGACCAGCTGGCCGAGCGCCGCCAGGAGCGGGAGCAGCTGGCCGAGCTGCTGGCCGGCCTGCCCCGGGGCTGGCGGGAGGCGGTGGTGCTGCGCCACGTCGAGGGCCTGGCCTATGCGGAGGTGGCCGAGGTCCTCGGCCGGCCGGTGGGCACGGTCAAGACCCATGTGCACCGCGGGGTCCGGCAGCTGCGGGCGACGCTGGAGGCTCGAGAGGAGCGGACACGAGGATGAACCGACACCACGCGGACAACGGAGCGGGCGGCTGGCGGGAGCTGGCCGACGGCCTGCACGGGCTGCGGGCCGAGCCGCCGGCCACCCTGGCCCCGGCGGTGCTGGAGCGGGTCGGCCTGGCCGACGCGTTCGTCACCGTCGACGGGCCGGCCGGGCCGCTGCTGGTCGCCTACAACGGCCGGGGCATCTCGGCCACCGCCCCCGGCGCCGACGCCGGCGGGTTCGCCGAGCGGTTCCAGGCCCGCTTCCGGCGGCCCCTGCGGCCGGCCGACCGGCCCCCGGCCCGGCTGGTCGCCCAGGTCGAGCGGCTGCTGGCCCCCGGCCGCCGGGGCACCCCGCCCGGCTACGACCTGCGCGGCACCACCGAGTTCGAGCGGGCCGTGCTCGCCAAGGCCCAGGAGATCCCCCGCGGCCAGGTGCGCCCGTACGCCTGGGTGGCCGGGGAGCTCGGCCAGCCGGCGGCCGTCCGGGCGGTCGGGGCGGCCCTTGGCCGCAACCCGATCCCGGTGCTGATCCCCTGCCACCGGGTGGTCGGCAGCGACGGCCGCCTCACCGGGTACGCCTGGGGCGTCCCCTACAAGCGGGCCCTGCTCGCCGCCGAGGGCGCCGACCCCGACGAGCTGGAGCGCCTGGGCCGCCGCGGCACCCGTTTCTTCGGCAGCGACACCACCCACATCTACTGCTACCCGACCTGCGCCCATGCCCGCCGCACCACCGACCGCCACCTGCTGCGGTTCACCGGGGCGGCCGAGGCGGCGGCCGCCGGCTACCGGCCCTGCCGGGTCTGCCGGCCGCCGGCGCTGGCCGGATAGCCGCGGCGGCGCAGCGCCCGCAGCTCCTGCTCGGCCGCCTGCACCGGCAGCAGCTCGTCCAGCACCTCGGCCACGCGCTCGTTGCGGTGCTCGAACTCCAGGCCGGCGCTGGCCGCGGGGAGCTCGCGGGCACGCGCCTCGGCGGCGTCGAGGGCGGCCGCGGTGGCCGCCTGGGCGCCGGCCAGGGCCGGGTGGTCCCAGCTGGGCAGCTCGGCCCTGGCCGCCTCCAGGCCGGCCAGGAACCCGGCCACGCTGGCCTCCAGCGGCGCCCCGGGGCGCCGGGCCGAGGGGACGCTGGCCAGCAGGGCCCGGCTCCCCTCGTCGAGCGCCTTGGCGAAGCCCAGGAACCCGGCCCAGGCCGCCTCCACGGCCGGGTCGGGCCGCCCCCGCCGCCACATGCGCTCGACCTCCCCTAGGATGACGCCCCGAGCTTCCCGGTCCGACGATACCCACACGGAGCACGCGATGCCGCGCCTGGCCCTGTCCCCGGTCCCTCCCGAGCGGGCCGACGCCGACCTGCTGGTGCTGCCGGTGGCGGCGGGCGAGGGGGGCCCGGTGGCCCCGCCGGTGACGGCGGCCGTGCTGGGGCGGCTCGGGGCCGACCTGGCCGCGGTCGCCGGTGGGGCCGGGCGGTTCACCGGGCAGCTGGACGACGTGCTGCTGCTGCCCGGCTACGGGGCCGTGGCCGCCCCGGCGGTGCTGCTGGTCGGGGTCGGCCCCGACGGCCAGCGCAGCCCCGAGACCCTGCGCCGGGCCGCCGCCGTGGCCGTGGCCGCCGCCGGCAAGGCGGCCACCCTGGCCGTGGCCCTGCACCGCGCCGGCGGGCCCGACGGGGCGGCGCTGGCCGCCGTGGCCGAGGGGACCCTGCTGGCCGCCTACCGGTTCCAGCGCCACAAGTCGGCCCCCGACCCCGACCTGGCCGCGGTCACCCTGCTGGTCGACGGGGAGGGGTCATTGGACGCGGCCGGGCCGGTGCTGCGCCGGGCCGAGGTCGCCGCCCGGGCCACCCTGGCCGCCCGCGACCTGGTCAACGAGCCGGCCAGCCGGATCAACCCGGCCACCCTGGCCGCCGAGGCGGTCCGGCTGGCCAGGGCGGCCGGTCTGGAGCACCGGGTGCTGGCCGGGTCGGCCCTGCGCCGGGGCCGGTTCGGGGCGGTGGTGGCCGTGGGCGGCGGGTCGGCCACCGGCCCCCGGCTGGTCGAGCTGCGCTACCGCCCAGGCTCCGGCTCGCGGAGCGGGAGCCTGGGGGCCGCCCGCCATGTGGCCCTGGTCGGCAAGGGGGTCACCTTCGACACCGGCGGGATCGACCTCAAGCGCGGGGCCGGCATGGACGGCATGAAGGACGACATGGCCGGGGCGGCCGCCATCCTGGCCGCGATCACCGCCGCCGCCGAGCTCGGGCTGCCGACGGCCGTGACCGCCATCCTGCCCCTGGTCGAGAACATGCCCGGGGCCTCGGCGATGCGGCCCGGGGACGTGGTCACGGCCCGCAACGGCCTCACCGTCGAGGTGACCAACACCGACGCCGAGGGCCGCCTGATCCTGGCCGACGGGCTCGCCCTGGCCGCCGAGGCCAGGCCGGACGCGATCCTGGACCTGGCCACCCTGACCGGGTCGGTGGTGTACGGGCTCGGCCTGGGCTGTGTGGGGGTGTTCGGCAACACCCCGGCCCTCACCGCCGAGGTCCTGGACGCGGCCGGCCGGGCCGGGGAGCTGGCCTGCGAGCTGCCCCTGATCGAGGACTACCGCCGCTTCCTGGACTCGGAGGTGGCCGATCTGGTCAACGCGACCAACGAGCCGGGCGACAGCGTCCAGGCGGCCCTGTTCCTGCGCGAGTTCGTCGCCGGCGTCCCCTGGGCCCACCTCGACATCGCCGGCCCGGCCACGGCCAAGGAGGCCCGCTACTACCAGCCCAAGGGGGCCAGCGGCTGGGGGGTCCGCACCCTGCTGGCCTTCCTGGAAGGGCCGCGGTGACGGGACCGCCTTACGAGGTCGGGCCCCCGTGGGTGGCGGCTTCGGCCCGGGTGGCGCCGGGGCGGTTGCCCTTGGCCTGGTAGAGGGCGAGGGCGGCCTGGGCGGCCTGGCGGGCGTCGTCGGGGTGGCCGGCGGCGCTGGCCACGGCGGCCTGGTCGAGGAGGGCGTCGGCCCGCATGCTGAGGACGTCGGTCGGCTCGGCGATCTCGACCGCCTCGGCGGCCAGCCGCCCGGCCTCGGCCAGCTCGCCCTGGCCGGCCAGGGAGCGGGCGGCGGCGCCGCGCCAGCGGACCTGGGCGAACAGGTCGTCGTCGGCGGCGATGGCCCGGCTGGCCAGGGCGACCTGGAGGGCCTCCTCGGGCCGGCCGAGCCGGTGGAGGACGTGGGACAGGTCGGCGATGAGGTTGGAGCGCATGCCCGACTCGCCCTGGCGCTCCAGCACCCGGATGCCCTGGCGGAGCTGCTGCTCGGCCGCGGCCGGGTCGCCGGCCAGGTCGAGGGCGATGGCGGCGAACTCCCGGGCCAGGGCGGCCACCCGGTTCTCGCCCATGTCGGCGGCCAGGGCCAGGGCCCGTCCCACGGTGGCCGTGGCCGCCTCGGGCTGGGCGTCCATGGCCTGGAGGCCGGCCAGCGACTGGAGGGCGATCAGCTCCGAGCGGCGGTTGCCGTCGGCCTGGCCGAGCAGCTCCTGGCAGCGGCGGATGCCCTCTCGGGCCGGGGCCGGGCCCCAGAAGGCGCCCTGGGCGAGCAGCCCCCTGGCCCAGGATTCCGAGGGGTCGTCGCGGGCCAGGCGGGCGTGGGTCACGGCCTGGCCGGCGGCCGCCTCGGCCTCGGCGATGCGGCAGCGCAGGAACCCGAGGGCGGCCAGCAGCCCCCAGGCCTTGGCCAGGCCGCGCTGGTCCTCGAACTCGGCGAAGGTGGCGATGGCCTGGCGGGTCTCCCGCTGGATGGCCCCGGCGTCCAGGTCGGTGGCCACCCCGACCTCCATGCGCAGCTGGCCGACCCGGGCGTGGGCGGCCAGCCGCTCGTCGCCCCGGGCGGCCGCGGCCGCCAGGACCTGGCCGAGGACGGCCTCGGCGCGGGCGAACTCGCCGGTGGAGACGAGCACGTCGGCCAGCTCGACCAGCAGCTCCAGGCCGCCCGGGTCGCCGGCCGGGAGCAGCCCGACGGCCCGTTCCAGCAGCTTGGACGCGGCCGGCAGGTCGCCCCGGCCCAGGGCCCGGCGGCCGGCCGCGCCCAGGTGCCGGGCCGCCGCCGAGGCCAGGCGCTGGTTGCGCTCGTCGACGATGCCCAGCTCGACCCGGTAGCGCCAGGCCTGCTCCAGGTGGTAGCCGACGATCTCCTCGATCTCGCGCAGCCGGGCCCCGGCGGTCCGCTCCCCCCAGACGGCGAACAGCTCGTGCAGGTCGGCCCGGGCCTGCTTGGGGATCGAGTCGTAGGTGGCGTCCCGGAGCAGCAGGTGGCGGAACTGGAACGCCTGGTCGCCGGCCAGGCGGGCCCGCGCCGGGCGGAGCAGCTCCCGGCGGACCAGGGCCTGGAGCCGGGCCGGGACCTGGCCGCGGACCGACGGCGGTGACAGCTCGACCACGGCGCCCTGGTCGAACACCTGGCCGGCCACGGCGGCCCGTTCCAGCACCGCCCGCTCGGCGTCCTCCAGCCGGTCCAGCCGGGCGGTCAGCAGCGCCTGGATGCTGGGCGGGAGGCGCAGGTCGCCCGGGTCGTCGGCGACCCAGCGGCCGTCCTGGCGGCGCAGCCGGCCCTCCTCGACCAGGGCGGCCAGCAGCTCCTCCAGGAACAGGGGGTTGCCGTCGGCCGCCCGGGAGATCCGCCGGGCGGCCGCCTCGGGAAGGACGGTCGGGCCGGCCAGGGTGGTCAGCAGCTGGGTCGCCTCGGCGTCGCCGAGCGGCTCCAGCAGCATGGTGGTGGCGTTCAGCTTGCCCCCGGCCCAGCCGGGCCGGTCCTCCAGGAACTCGGGCCGGGCCATGGCCACCAGCAGGATGGGGGCGCCGCGGCCGTAGTCGGCCACGTGCTCGACCAGGTCGAGCAGGCCGGGCTCGGCCCAGTGGAGGTCGTCCAGCACCACCACCAGCGGCCCCCGGGCGGCCAGCAGCTCCAGCAGCCGCCGGAACGCCCAGGCCGCCTCCTCGGCCGGGGCCGGGGCCGGGTCCAGCCCGATCAGCTGGGCGACCCGGGTGGCGACGCGCTCGCGGTCGTCACCGCTGTCCAGGAGCTGGCGCAGCTTGGCCGTTGCCCCGGCCGGCGGGTCGGTGTCGGCGATGCCGGCGGCCTGGCGGACGATCTCGGCCACCGGCCAGTAGGTGATGCCCTCGCCGTAGGACAGGCAGCGGCCCCGCAGCACGGTCGCCCCCGGCAGCCCGGCCACGGCCTCGGTGACCAGCCGGGTCTTGCCGACCCCGGCCGGGCCGAGCACGGTCAGCAGGTGGCTGCTGGCGGTGCTCACGACCCGCTCGTACACCCAGGTGAACAGGCCCAGCTCGGGCTCGCGGCCCACGATCGGGGCGTCCTGGCGGCGGGCGTGCCCGGGGGCGCCCGGGTCGACCTGGCCCAGCCGGTAGGCGACCACCGGGGCGCCCTTGCCCTTGAGGTGCAGCGGCGTGACCCGCTCGGCGGAGACCGCGTCCCTGACCAGGCGGTAGGTCGACTGGCCGAGCAGGACCTCGCCGGGGGCGGCGACCTGCTCCAGGCGGGCGGCCACGTTGACGGCGTCGCCCAGGACGAGGGCGTCGCCGATGGCCGGGTCGCCGGTGACCACCTCGCCGGTGTTGACCCCGGTGCGCACCTGCAGGGTCACTCCCCAGTCGCGTTCCAGCTCGGCGTTGAGCCGGTCGAGGTCGCCGTCCAGCCCGGCCGCGGCCCGGACCGCCCGCAGGGCGTCGTCCTCGTTGACCACCGGGATGCCGAACACGGCCACCACGGCGTCGCCGACGAACTTCTGGACCCGGCCGCCGTGGCGCTCGAACAGGCTCCGCATGTGGTCGAACCAGCGGGCCATGACCACGGCCAGCGACTCGGGGTCGAGCCGCTGGCCGGTCAGGGCCGACCCGGCCAGGTCGGTGAACACCACCGTGACCGTCTTGCGGGCCGGGCGGCTGGCCGCCCCGGCGGCCGGCAGCTGCGACCCGCAGTTCAGGCAGAAGCTGGCCCTGGCCGGGTTCGGCTCCCCGCAGACCGGGCAGACGGTCACGCCCGGCCCCCGCCGGCCCCGGGCCCCGGCCAGCCGCGGGTCCGGGCCAGCTCGGCCAGGGCGGCCCGGTCGATCCGGCCGCCGGGCACGGCCGCGACCCGGCAGGGGGTGACGGCCCGCAGGGTGGCGGTGCGGCGGCCGCCGTCGAGCAGGGCCACCTCCCCCACCACCGCCCCCGGGCCCAGCTCGGTCACGGTGCGGCCGTCGATCTCCACCGCCAGCAGCCCGTCGAACAGGAGATAGAGCTCGTTGCCGGGGTCGCCCTGGGCGACCAGGGTGGCGCCCGTGCGCAGGCGCATCCAGTGGGGCGACGAGCCGAGCATGACCTGGGACAGCTCCCGCTCCAGGGCGGTCTCGACGGCGGTGGCCCGCACCGGGGCGTCGCGGCCCCCCCAGGGGGTGAACGGGTCCCAGGCGTCGGCCTGCCAGCCGGTGAAGTCGACCACCCCGGAGGTGGCGATCAGCCGCCCCTGGTGGTCGTAGACCCAGTGCCGGGGGAACGGGCTGGCCCCGGCCAGCTCCTGGCGGCTGGTCCCGTCGGCGTGGATGGTCAGGGCCAGGGTGGTCCAGGCGGCCGGGGCGGCCAGCCGGGGCGAGCCGTCCGGGCCGCCCCGGTAGGGCATGCCGACCGACAGCAGCCCGCCGGCGGTCTGGCCGAACCGCACCCAGCCGTCCCCGGTCTCCGGGTCGGGGCGGAGGTCGGGCAGGGGCACGGCCGCGAACCCGACCTGGGCGGCGTCGGCGGCCCCCCGGGGCGCGCCGACGTGACCCTGGCCGGACTGGCCGGAGGCGACGATGACGCCGTCGCTGACCTCGACGAAGGCCCGGAGCTGGTTGGCCAGCCGGACCCGCCCGGCGGCCAGCAGCGACGGCAGGTCGTCGAGCTGGTCGGGCGGCGGGTCGTCGTACTGGGCGGCGCCGATGTGGAAAGCGAGCCGCTGGCCACCCTCGACGCAGTCCAGGGGGACCCAGGAGACGGCGGTGACGGAGGACTCGATGCGCACGGCAGCGACCGATGCTACCGGCTGGCGCGCCCGGTGCCCAGCAACTCACCGTGGGCGGTCAGCGGAGCAGGTGCTCGAGGAGCTCGCGGACCCCTTCGGGCCCGTCCACGACCAGGTCGGCCGCGTCCAGCAGCTCGGCCGGGGCCTCCTCGGAGCGGACCGCGACCCGCAGCCCGCCGCCGGCCTCGGCGGCGACGGCGAAGGCGGGCAGGTCGCCGAGGTCGTCGCCGGCCACCACCAGGCGGCGGGCGCCGGACTCGGCGGCCACCCGGCGGACGGCGTCGCCCTTGTCGCTGCGGACCTGGGGGCGCAGCTCCCACACCATCCGCCCGGGCACCACCTCCAGGCCGTGGGCGGCCGCGACCCGCTCGGCAGCCTGGCCGACCGGGCCGGCCCAGCGGGCCGGGTCGGCGACCCGGCGGGTGTGGACGGCGACCGCGTAGCGCTTGTCCTCCAGGTGGGCGCCGCTCTCGAGCACCCCGGGGTCGGCGGCCAGGTCCCGCCGGGCCGCCGCGACCGCCGGCCGGGCCGCCTCCAGGCGCCGGTCCACCTGGACCCGGCCCTCGACGATCTCCTCCAGCCCGTACATGCCCAGGTAGCGGACCCCGGGGGCGGCGGCGTGGCTGGCCAGGTAGGTCGCCGGCCGGCCGGAGACGAGGGCGGCGGCGGCGTAGCGGTCGGCCAGCGGCCCGAGCAGCTCGACGATCCCGGCCAGGGGCCGGGCCGCCGCCGGGTCCTCGACGATCGGGGCGATGGTGCCGTCGAAGTCCAGGCAGACGGCCACCTCGGCGGCCCGCCGGGCCAGCCGGGCGGCGTGGGTGGCCATGGCCCCGGCGCCGGTCACGGCCGCCCTCCGGCGGGGGCCGGGCGGCGCGGGGGCCGCTTGGTGCCGGTGGCCAGCTTGGCCCTGGTCTCCCTGACGGCCAGGGCGGGCAGCCGCCCGGCGTTGGCGTCGACGAACGCCGCCACCTCCTCCGGGCACGGGCCCAGCCAGCTGCGCAGCACCCAGGAGCTGGCCCTGGGCAGGGCGGCCTCCCGGTCGTCGGCCAGGTCGAGCAGCAGCTCGGCCACCGCCGGCCACCACCGGGCCGCGCCGTCGGCCCTGGCCAGCCGGGTGCAGGCGACCAGGGCGAGCCGCCGGGACCAGGGGTTGGGGTCGCCGGCCAGCTCCGTCAGCAGCCCCAGGCGGCCGCCCGGGTCGAGGGCGACCAGCGGGCCGAGCACGTTCATGCCCAGCTGGTCGGTGGTCTCCCAGTTGTCGAGCAGGCCGGTCCAGGCCAGCACCCGCCGCGGGTCGGTGGCGGCCAGGGCGGCCCGGTCGCGGGCCAGCAGGAAGCAGGCGACCAGCTGCTCCTCCCGGATCCCGGTGTTCCAGAGCCGGTCGGCCAGGCCGGCGACCTGGCCGGGGGTGGCCCCGGGGTGGGCCCGCAGCCACCCGGCGGCGGTGGCCCGCAGGTCGCCCACCCGGGCGCCGTAGAACGGCCGGCTGGTCCTGATGACCGGGACCACGGTCAGGTCGGGCGCCAGCGTCCGCAGGGCCGCGGTGATCGCGGCCGCCTCGGTGTCCAGGTCGGGTGCCACCGGCCGGCCCGTCAGCCGTCCGCGCGGGCGACGCTGCGCGGATGGTGCTCGCGGGCCCGCCGCCGCCCCCCGGTGAGGGCCCACTGGGCGACCCGGAGCAGCGCCTCGGCCACGATCTGCTTGCTCATCTTGGACACCCCGGAGGCCCGCTCGGTGAAGGTGATCGGCACCTCCACCACCCGGAACCCCTCCTGCCAGGTCTTGTGGGCCATCTCGACCTGGAAGCAGTAGCCGTTGGAGCGGACCGCCTCCACCGGCAGGGCCTCCAGCACCTCCCGCCGGTAGGCCCGGTAGCCGGCCGTGCAGTCGTGCACCGGGATCCCCAGGGCCAGGCGCACATAGGCGTTGCCGCCGCGCGAGATCGCCTCCCGCAGCCGGCTCCAGTTGACCGTCCGCCCGCCGGGCACGTACCGCGACCCGATCACCAGGTCGGCGCCGGCCAGCCCGTCGAGCAGCGCCGGCAGGCGGTCCGGCGGGTGGGACAGGTCGGCGTCCATCTCGACCAGGGCGTCGTAGCCCCGCTCCAGCCCCCAGGCGAACCCGGCCCGGTAGGCGGCCCCCAGCCCCTGCTTGCCGCCCCGCTCCATCAGCTGGACCCGGGGCTCGCCCTCGCTCCGCGCCAGCACCAGCTTGGCCGTCCCGTCCGGGCTGCCGTCGTCCACCACCAGCACGTCCGCCCGCGGGTCGGCCAGCAGCACCCGGTCCAGCACCTCGACCACCGACTCGGCCTCGTTGTAGGTCGGGATGACCACCAGCGCCCTCACGATTTCCCTCCCACCGGCGGGACCACGTCCCAGCGGGCCGGGGCCGGCTCCCCGGCGGGGACCGGCCGCCCGGCCCGGGCCCGCCGCCGCCACCACAGCGCCCCGGCCAGGGCCAGCCCCCCCACCGTGACCCCGACCAGCCCGGCCTCCAGCATCCGGCCCCAGCGGACATAGGGGGTGGTCCCGCTGCGCGGCTCGGCCTGGACCCGGATCACCGTGTCCTGGTACAGCCCGGTCTCCGAGCTGGTCCGGCCGCCGGGGTCGATCACGGCGCTGATCCCGGTGACGGCGGCCTGGACGATCGTCCGGCCCGTCTCGACCGCCCGCAGCTGCCCGGCGGCCAGGTGCTGGCGGGGCCCGGCCCCGGTCCCGAACGAGGCGTTGTTGGTCATGATCAGCAGCACCTGGGAGCCGTCGCGGGTGAGCTGGCGGGCGTCGCCCGGGTAGGCCGACTCCCAGCAGATCAGCGGCCCGACCGGGACCCCGTCGATCAGCAGCGGCTCCAGGCGCTCACCGGGGACCTTGTCGTAGGGGACGCCCTCGCGGGTGGCCGGGATCAGCCGGCCGAGCACGCTCCCCAGGGGGACGAACTCCCCGAAGGGGACCAGCCGGCGCTTCTGGTAGCGGTCGGCGAGCTGGCCCTCGGGGGTGTAGAGCAGGCCCTCGGTGGCCCGGTGGTCCTGGTCGACCCGGGTGGTGGCGCCGAGCAGGATGGGCGCCCCGGCGGCGCCGGCGGCCCTGGCCACCGCGGCCTGGCGGTCGGGGTTGCTGAGCGGGTCGGCGTCGGCCGCCCCTTCGCCCCAGACGACCAGGTCGGGCCGGTCGCCGGGGGTGAGGGCGAGGGTCTCGGTGCGCCGGACGTGGTTGTCGAAGACCTGCTCGGTGGTCTGGCCCTGGTCCAGCCCGTGCCCGCCGCGCAGGCCGGCCTGGACCACGACCACGTCAAGGGCCGGCCCCGACGGCGCCGGCGGCCCGGGCACGACCAGCCGGGCCCCGAGCAGCCCGGCGACCAGCAGCGGCAGCCCGACCAGGGGGACCCATCTCACCGGGGCACCCCCTTGGGGTTCCCCGGACCCCTCCGGTCGGCGCCAGCGCGACTCCTCCTGGGCGCCGGACCACAGGGCCCGGACCCAGAAGGCGACGGCCAGGTTGACGGCCACGATCACCGCGGCCAGGCCGACCCCGCCGACCACCCGGGCCAGGGGCAGCAGCAGCCCGGCGTCGTGCTGGCTGAGGGCGAGCAGCCCCCAGGGGAACCCACCGAGCGGGTGGTGGGCCCGGAGCAGCTCCAGGACCGCCCAGGCGGCCGGCAGGACCAGCAGCCGCCACCCGCCGAGCGGGCGGGTCGCCGGGACCAGGGCGAAGAAGGCGGCGAAGGCGGCCGCCTGGATGGCGCTCAGCGCGCCCCAGGCCAGCCAGGCCACCGCCCCGGTCCAGGACAGGAACTGGGCGATCCAGAGCAGGTGCAGGCCGAAGAAGGCCAGCCCGGCGACATAGCCGAGGGCGGCCGCCTGGCGCGGCCGGGCGGTCTCGACCACCAGGAGCAGCGGGACCAGCGCGACCAGGGCGAGCGGGCCCAGGTCGAGGGCAGGAAAGGCCGCGGCCAGCAGCGCCCCGCTGACCGGGGCGGCGAGCAGCCGGAGGGCCGGTCTCACCAGGGCACCCGCCCGGCCCCCCCATGCCCGTGCGGTGTCCCGCCCTCCGGCGCCATGCCTAGGCGCAGTCGCGGCACAGCGTTCGCCGGCGGTCGGCGAGCTGGCTGCGGTGCTTGACCAGGAAACAGCTCTTGCACACGAACTCATTCTGCTGCACCGGCAGCACCTTGGTGGTCAGCGACTCGCGCGCCTCGTCGCGGCCGGTGGCCAGCAGCGACTCGTCCTCGTCCTCGTCGTCGGTGATGGTGGGCCGGTCGGCCTTCTTCGCGATCAGCTCTTCGAGAGAGGCCTCGACCTGCCCCTCCTCCTCTTCCTCTGCTTCGGCCACTGGGTGGTCTCCTTGGTTGCTGGTGCGTGGCGTTCCCGGGCAACGCATCCTGACGGGCGGTTGTTCCCGAGTGCCGCGGCGGCACACGCGGCGCACACAGGTCGGCGCAGTATGGGATACCGCTTTCAGGAACGCAACGAGGCAAGCGGACCCGGCCCCGGCCCCGGTCAGTCCCGCAAGGTCGCCGTCGAGCTGCGGTCGGAGCCCTTGCGGACCTCGATCGCCGCCGGGAGCAGGTCCTTCACCTCGTCGTTGTGGGTAACCAGGAGGACCTGGCGGAAACGGCCCTGGAGGCGGGTCAGGGCGGCCAGCATCCGCTCGCGCCGCTCCCGGTCCAGGGCGCCCAGCACCTCGTCCAGGACCAGCAGGCCGAGCTCGCCGGCGCTCTCGGCGATGACCAGGCTGACCGCGACCCGCAGGGACAGGCTGGCCAGGTCGTTCTCGGAGCCGGAGAAGCGCGACAGCTCGTGCTCGGTGCCGGCGTCGGCGATGCGGATGGCGTAGTCCTCGGGGTCGACCACCAGGTCCTGGTACTCGTGGTCGGTCAGCTCGGCGAACAGGGCCGCGCTCTCCACCGACAGCCGCCGCCCGAGCCGGCTGACCAGGTGCAGCCGGAACCCGGCGACCAGGTCGGACAGCCGGTGCAGGTAGGCCGCCTGCTCCTCCAGCCCGGCGACCCGCTCGTGCTGGGCCCGGGCCGCCTCCAGGGCGTCCTGGCGGGCCCGGGCCAGGCGCTCGGCCCCGGCCAGGGCCTGGGCGGCGGCGCTGCGGGCCCCGTGGGCGGCGGTGGCGGCCAGGGCGGCCGCCTTCTGCCGCTCCCTGGCCTCGGCCAGCACGGCGTCGGCCGGGCCGAGGGCGGCCGCCTCGGCGTCGAGGGCGGCCGCGCGGGCGTCGGCCTGGTCGGCCCGGGCCAGGGCCTGCTTGGCCAGGCCGCGCTCGGCGTCGGCCTGGGCGACCCGCCGCTCCAGCCCGGCCAGGTGCAGGGCCGCCTCCTGGCGGGCCTCGGCGGCCTCCCGGGCCCGCTGCCAGGCGCCCGGGTCGAAGCCGGGGTCGGGGGCCTGGTCGAGGGCCCGCTGGCGGGTGGCCACGTCGGCCAGGCTGAGCTCGAGGGCGGCCGAGGCCGCCTCGACCAGCGCGGTCGCCTTGGCCGCCCTGGTCTCGGCCGCCCGCGCCTGCTCCAGCAGCTCGGCCAGGGCGGCCCGTCGCTCGGCCAGGGCCTTGCCGGCGGTGACCGCCTCCTGGCGGGCCTCGGCGGCGGCGGCGCTGGCCGCGGTCGCCTCGGCCAGCTCCTCCTGGTGGCGGCGGCGGAGCTCCTCGTGGGCCGCCCCCAGCGGCTGGCCGCAGGTCGGGCAGGGCGCGTCCGGGTCGAGGCCGGCCCCGGCCGAGGCCGCCCTGGTCGCCGCCTGGAGGCGGTTGGCGGCCGCCCCGGCGGCCTCGCTCAGCTCGGCGTGCCGTTCCCGGGCCCCGGCCAGCTGCTCGTCCAGGCCGGCCAGGGTCTGCTCGGCCTCGACCCGGGCCGCGACCAGCTTCCCGGCCCCGGCCGCGTCCTCCTCGGCCTTGGCCAACGCCCGCTCGCTGGTCCGCTGGCGGCCCTTGGCCTCCTCCAGGGCGGTGGCCAGGTTGGCCCGGGCGGCCGCCTGCTCGCGGGCCTGCTCCAGGGCGGCCAGGGGCGCGGCCGCGGCGGCCAGCTCGGCCACCCGGGCGGTGGCGGCCTCGATCTCGGGCCCGAGCCGGTCGGCCTCGGCCGCCCTGGCCTCGTGGCGCTCGGCCTCCTGGCGGTGCCCATCGGCCCCGGCCCTGGCCAGCCCGGCCCTGGCCCGCAGCTCCTCCAGGGCCTTGAAGGCCACCTCGGCGGCGGCGGTCTCGTGCTCGGCGGCGGCCAGGGCGGCGGCCGCCCCGGCCTCGGCGGCGGCCGCGTCCTGGACGGCCTGCTCGGCCGCGGCCTGCTCGGCGGCCGCCTCGGCCGCGCCCGTCTCCAGCTCGGCCAGGTCGGGCAGCCCGGCCCTGGCCCCGGTGGCGGCGGTGCGGGCATCGCGGCCCTGCTCGCGCACCTTGGCCAGGGCGCGCTCGACCGGGCTGACCCCGAGCAGGTCAAGGACCAGCCGCCGCCGGTCGCTGGGGAGCATGGTCGCGAACGCGGTCAGCTCCTTCTGCTGGGCGCACACCGAGGCCAGGAACGCCCGCTGGTCCATCCCGACCACCCTGGCCAGGTACGCGTTCGCCTCCCGCACCGACTGGGCGGCCAGCTGCCCGTTGAGGAACACCTCGACCTCGGGCGTGAGGTTGCGCCCCTTCAGCCGCCGCCGCACGTCGTAGGTGTTCCCCTCGTGCTCGAACACCAGCTCGACCCGCACGTCCTCCCCCACCCCGGCCGACCGCAGCTCCCACTTGTCGGTCCGCGAGTCCCCGTACAGTGCCCAGCGCAGCGACTCGATCAAGGTGCTTTTGCCCGAGCCGTTGGGGCCGTAGATGCCGATCAGGCCGTCGGGGAACTCCAGGTCGACCGACCGGTAGACGCGGTAGTTGCGCAGGCTGAGGGAGCGCAGGTGCATGGGGCTAGCGGGCCTCCTCCTCGACCTGCTGGAGGAAGGCGCGGCCCATGCCGGCCAGCCGGTCGCGGTCGTAGCCTTCGATGGGGACCGAGGCCAGGTAGCGGTCCCACTCGTCGGCCAGGCTGGTCACGGGCTGGGCGGCCAGCTGGGCCGCCTGCTCGTCCTCGTCGGTCTCGACCTGGACGGTCACGACCAGGGCGCCGGCGAAGGCGTCGGCGGCGAGCTGGCGGCGGTCGAGCAGGCGGCGCAGCTCGGGGCGGGCCCGGTTGACGAACAGCCGGACCACCGCGCCCTCGGTGTCCTCCAGGGTGGCCAGGCCGGCGGCGGCCTCGTAGACCTCGGGGGCGGTCAGGTCGAAGGCGTCCAGGCGGTAGCTGCGCAGGGGCCGGCCCCCCGGGACCGGGTGGTGGCGGACGGTCCCGGAGGTGGTGTCCAGGCTGAGCAGGCCCTTGACCGCCGGCTCGTCGTGCTGGGGCAGGTCCTTGAAGCTGAAGGTGTCGGTGGAGCCGGGGTACCAGGCGTTGGGGGCGACCCGGGCGAAGTTGTGGAAGTGGCCGAGCAGGATCCGGTCGAAGCCGGCGTCCAGGGTGGACAGGTCGATCTCGAGCTCGTTGACGTCGCCGTAGGTGTAGCGGCGGGCCAGCACGGTCACGGCGGCGTGGGTGACGAGCAGGTTCAGGTGGTCGCCGGAGCGGGCCTGGGCTGCGGTGGCGATCTGGTCCTTGAGGGCCAGGTCGTCGGTGCACTGGGGCACGGCGTGGACCCGCAGCCCGTCCAGCAGGTCGACCGGCTCGTACCCGCCCCGGTAGACGAACCGCAGGCTGGGGAAGGCGTCGGCCAGCACGGCATAGGGCGACCCGGACTCGCGCAGCCGCGGGGTGTCGTGGTTGCCGGAGATGGCCAGGGTGGGCACGCCCGCCTCGGCCAGGGTGCGCAGGCCCCTGGCCCCTTCCCGGAACGCCCGGTAGGTGGGCCGGGGGGCGTCGAACAGGTCGCCGAGGATCAGCACCGCGTCCGGGTCGAGCCCGAGGGCGGCCTCCACGGCCCGGTGCCAGGAGGCGGCGAAGTCGACCTCCCGCTGGTTGAGCCCGTTGGGGTCGACGGCCTGGTAGTGGGCCCGCCCCAGGTGGGCGTCGGCGATGGCGACCAGCCGGCTCACTCGTAGAACCCCGACATGGCCTCGGCCGGCCGCTCCCGGGGAGCCTCGGGGACGGGGACGGTGGCCAGCCACTCCTCGTACAGGTGGACCCGGGCCGGCAGGGCGAAGGGGGCCTCGGGGTTGGTGACCAGGGCCTCCCCGGGCATCAGGGTCTGGATCTCGGCCCCAAGGTCGGACAGGTCCTGCTTGGAGGAGGACCGCAGGGTGTTGCGGTCGCGCTCGTCGGCCAGGCCGAGCACGAAGTAGGTGTTGAACTGGCTGAGCAGCTCGGGGTCGATCAGCTTGGGCTGCTGGGTGACGGCGCACAGGCCGACGTTGAACTTGCGGCCCTCCCGGGCCAGGCGCGGGAAGACGTTGAACTCGGCGTCGTCGAGGCGGGTCAGGACCCGCTGGGCCTCCTCGAGGGCGACCAGGGTCCGGGGCAGCTGCCCGAACCGCTCCCGCTCGTTGCGGTAGGCGTTCGCCCGCTCGTCGAGCAGGCTGCGGGTGAGCAGGGAGGCGACCAGGGTCTCCTCGACCGCCTCCAGGCCCGAGGTGTCGACCAGCACCACCTTGCCGGCGGCCAGGTCGTCCAGGACCTTGCCGGTGAGCGACTGGCTGGGGTCGTCGGTCATCAGGGGCAGGCGCACGATCCGCTTGGCCCGCCTGGACAGGACCTGGATGGTGGCCAGGGCGTGGCGGCCCAGCTCGGCGTCCTTGAGGTCCTCGGGGTCGTCCTCGGCCAGTCGGGTCAGCCACACCCCCTTGTCCCCGAGCAGGGCATAGGCGCTCTCCAGGGCCTCGGACTGGGGGCCGCTGAACTTCCAGGCGGTGCGCAGGTCGTCCACGGTCAGCTCGGCCAGCGACAGCCGCAGCAGGCTGGCCTGGCCGGCCCGGGGGCTGGGCGAGTAGACCCGCAGCCGCTGAGTGGCCCATGGGTGGTGGGCCAGGCCCCGCCGGCCGGCCGCCCCGCCCTCCAGGTACTCGCCGTGGGGGTCGAACAGCAGCATCGCGTAGCGGCCGTGGGCGGCCAGGAGCTGGCCGGCCAGGACCTTCATCAGGTTGCTCTTGCCCATGCCGGTGGTGGCGAACACGCCCACGTGGCTGGGCAGGGTCTCGCCGCGGATGCCGACCGGCAGGTCGATGGTGTCCTCGCCCGAGCGCAGCCGCCCGACCTCGACGTCGCCCATCCGCTCGCGCAGGAAGGCCAGGTCGGTGTCGGTGGGGGCGGACACGGCGGCGAACTGGGCCGGGAGGCTCTTGGGCTTGTGGAAGCCCTTGGCGTCGACGTAGCCGAGGGGGACGACCTCGGCCACCTTGTAGAGCCGCTTCTCGAAGTCGCGCAGGGTGGTGGCCTCGCCCACCTGGTCCATGGCCATCAGCCCGCCGGCGGTGCGCTCGGCCCAGCCGGCGTCCGAGGACTCCGAGCCGTAGGCGACGTCGGTGACCCGGAACAGGTAGCGGCGGCCTCGCTCCGGGTCGTCCCCGGCCAGCAGCTCGCCCAGGAACAGGTCCTCGCCGTAGAAGGCCCGGAAGCGCACGTCGAGCACGGAGCGTCCGAAGATGCGTCCCTTGTAGTCCGGCATGGTCTCGAGGTCCCCCGTGGTCGGGCTCAGGCGTTCAGGGTCAGGTGGAAGTCGCGCATCACCAGGTCGACGTCGTCCTCGGACAGGCCTTCGCGCAGGAACGCCTCGCGCAGGTCGCGGCGCAGGTCGGCCAGCATCGGGCCGGGCAGCGAGACGACCCGGTGGACGGCGGCCAGCGGGTAGGGGTAGCCGAGGAAGGCCGGGTCGTCCGACAGCCCGGCCAGCACCGCGAACAGCTCGCCGGGGTCGCGGGCGCCGCGGACGGCGTCGACCCGGAAGGCGTAGGCCCCGGCCCGGGCCAGGCGGGCCACGTACACCTCGGAGGGGTCCTCGGGGCCGGTGACCCGCAGGTACCAGCGGGCCTCGGTGCCGAGCTCGCCCTCGGCCCGGCGCCGCACCCGCAGCACCAGGGGGGCGTAGCGGCCCCAGCGGAGCTTGGACGCCTTGGTCACCCCGACCAGGTCGACCTGGCGCTCGCGGGCCAGCTCGTGGACCGGCTCGACCAGCCCGGCGGGCAGGAACGGGCCCGGGTGGAGGCTGCCGTCGACCAGCACCAGGTCGCCCGGGCGGGCGGCCGCGACCGCCTCGGCGGTGCGGCGCCACTCGGCCAGCTCGCGGAGCACGTCGACCACCCCGCCGAGGTCGGCCAGGTCCCGCTCCCGCTTGACCCCGGCCAGGGCCAGGGCCTCGGCGTAGGCCGCCTTGGCGTCGGTCTGGGTGAGGGCACGCAGCTGCAGCGGGTCGGTGTCGGTGGCGAAGGTGTCGCGGTCGCGGTGCCAGACCGTCCCGGCCCGGTAGGCGACCAGCCAGAAGCTGCGCCCGTTGAGCAGGCAGGCCGAGCCGCCGTCGACCGCGGCCGCGGTCACCCCGGGGGCCGGGTCGCAGCCGAACTGGTGCAGCGGGGCGTCGTCGGTCAGCTCAAGGGCGGCGGCGTCCTCGGGGCCGACCGGCTCGTCGGCCGGGTTGTCGACCCTGGTCCCGGCGTCGGCGAGCAGCCGGCTGAGGTAGCCGGCGGCCAGCCGCACCCGGTCGGCGTAGTCCTCGACGAGCAGCGTGCCTCCCCTCCACCGCACCCGAACGAACACACGTTCTACCCGGAGCGTAACCAGAAACCCCGGGAAGGGGAAGCACCGCGGCAGTGTAGCTCAGGCGAGGGACTGATCGACCAGACCGGCCAGGCGCCTGGGGGCGACCAGCCGGTAGCTGTCGGCGACCAGCTCGGCGACCTCGCCCCAGTCGACGTCCTGGAGGTCGAGGCGCAGCCCCACCCAGCCGCGCTTGCCGACGTACCTGGGCAGGTAGAAGCGGTGCGGGTCGGAGGCGACGAGGGCGCCGTTCTCCCCCTCGGGGGCCTTGCAGAGGACCGCCACCCGGCCGTCGCCGTGCTCGTCGTCGACGAACCAGGCGAAGGTGCGGCCGCGGACCTGGAAGCCGAGGTGCCGGTCGTGGGCGGTGACGGTGGCCTCGGGAAGGGTGCGGCACAAGCGCACCAGCCGGTCGCGTCGCGCCTCGAGTTCGTCCACGGGCAGCACCGTAGCAGCCGCGGCCGACAGCCCGGTCGCGGACCGCGCCCGCCGGTGGACCAGGTGGATAATCGGTGGCGTGCCCGCCAAGGACCGGCTGCTCACCCTCGGAGCCTGTTGCTTCGGGCTGTTCATGGTGATGCTGGACAACACGGTGGTGAACGTGGCCCTGCCCAGCATCCAGCGGGAGCTGGAGGCCGGGCTGTCCGGGCTGGCGCTGGTCCTGGACGCCTACATCCTGGTGTTCGCCAGCCTGCTGCTGACCGCCGGGTCGCTCGGGGACCGGTTCGGCCGCCGGCGGGTGTTCCGGGCCGGCCTGGTCGTGTTCACCGCCTCCTCGGCCCTGTGCGGCCTCGCCCCGGCCCTGCCGGCGCTGGTCGCCGGGCGGGTCCTCCAGGCGGTGGGGGCGGCCGCCCTGCTGCCCAGCTCCCTGGCCATCCTGACCGCGACCTTCCCCGACCCCCGGGAGCGGGTCCAGGCCATCGGCCTGTGGTCGGGGGTGTCGGCCATGGCCCTGGCCGCCGGCCCGGTGGTCGGCGGGCTGCTCACCGGCGGTCTCGGCTGGCGCTGGGTGTTCTATGTGAACCTGCCCGTCGGGGTGGCCGCCTTCGTGGTCGCCGGCCGGGTGGTGGCCGAGTCCCGCGACCCGGCGGCCAGCCGCCTCGACCTGCCGGGGCTGCTGCTGGGCAGCCTGGGGCTGGCCTCGGTCACCCTTGGGCTGATCGAGGGCAACCAGCGCGGCTGGGGCTCGCCGGCGATCGTCGGCCTGCTGGCCGCCGGGGCGCTGCTGCTGGCCGGGTTCGTGGCCACCGAGGCCCGCCGGGAGCGACCGATGGTGTCGCCGCGGTTCTTCCGCGACCGGGCCTTCTCCGCCGCCAACCTGGTCGTCCTGCTGGCCGGGTTCGCCCTGCTCGGGTTCGTGTTCTTCAACACCCTGTACTTCCAGGCGGTGCAGGGCTGGTCGCCGCTGGAGGCCGGGCTCCGGAGCCTGCCCAACACCCTGGCCGTGGTCGTCACCGCCCCCCTGGCCGGCCGGCTGGCCTCTCGCTGCGGCTACCGGGTGCCGGTGACGGCCGGCCTGCTGCTGGCCGCGGCCGCGCTGTGGGCCCTGACCGGCATCGAGGTCGGCACCCCGTACGCCCAGCTGTGGTGGAAGCTGGCCATGCTCGGGGCCGGGCTGGGCCTGTCGATCTCGCCGGCGACCGCCGCCGGGGTCGCGGCCATGCCCGGCACCCAGGCCGGGGTGGCCTCGGCCGTCATCACCACCAGCCGCCAGGTCGGCGGGGCCCTCGGGGTGGCCGTGCTCGGGGCGGTGGCGGCGGCCCGCTACGGCCACGCCACCCCCGAGGCCGACCCGGCGGCCTTCGTCGCCGGGGTGCACGCCGCCTACCGGCTGGCCGCGGCCGCCCTGGCCGTCGGGGCGGTGGCCTCGGTGCTGTTCCTGCGCCCCCGCCGGGCCAGGCCGGGCGCCGCCGACCCGCAGCTGCCGGCGGAGGCCGCCTGAGCCTCAGGCGACCTGGCCGTCCCAGTCGATGCCGTTGTCGCGCAGCCAGGCGCGCCACTCGTCCTCGGCGTCGCCGGCGGCCGGGGTCACCTGGATCCCGGTGAGGCCGGGCTCGCCCTTGGCCCCGACGTGGACGGCGTCGCCGTCGCCCTCGGCCAGCACCAGCCGCTCGAAGTCGGGTGGCCAGCGGACGACGAAGTGGCGCCCGCACTCCGGGCAGCGCCACTCCTCCATCCCGGACGCGTCGGTGCCCTGGTGGACCATCTCGTGGGGGGGAGGTGCGCCCATCGGGGGATCCTTTCTCGCGCGCATCCTGGGCTGGGATGTACCCAGGATCCGCACGCCCCTATCCGGGCGGGTCACACGAGCAGGAACGGGTTGCTCTGCGCGAAGGAGGTGACCTGGAAGTTCTCGGACACCAGGCGGACGTTGTAGTGGAAGGCGCCGCTCAGGCCGGGGGGGATGGCGATCCGGTAGCGCATGATGCCGTCGGCCTCGCCGGGGCCGGTCTTGACGAAGTCGTTGCCGCTCCGGATCCAGCCGCAGCCGAGGTTCCACTCCTCCTTGAACGGGTTGCCCGGCGGGTTGAGGGACACCTGGCGGGTCACCATGTCGTCGTTGATGGCGGCGAAGGTCAGGGTGTAGTTGGCCCCGCTGTTGCCCAGGACCCCGCCCACCTCGGCCTGGAGGATCAGGTCGAAGTGGTCGGGCACCTGGGCGTTGGCGTTGGGGGTGTTGTCCTCGACGGTGCCGTCGACCTGCGCGGTGAACAGCCGCACGATGCGCGCGTCGTTGGCGTTCATGGGCCCCTCCGGGCAGCAGGGGGAGCGCCCGCGGCTGGCGCGGGCGCTCCCTGTCGACGGGTCGGGTTCGGAGTCGGGCCGAGGGCTAGACCAGGATGAACCGGTTGCTCTCGATGAAGGAGACGACGTCCCGGCCGGCGCTCACCATGGTGGCGACGTAGCGCAGCACGTGGCCGCGGGCGTTGTTGTCGACGTTGATGTTGAAGACCTGCTCCTTGAGGAAGTTCCCGGCCGGGCCGCCGGCCTGCCAGCCGTCGCCGGAGAGGAACTGCTGGTTGAGCACGCCCGGGCTCATGCTGGCGTTGGGCGCGGCCAGGGTCTCGTCGATGCAGGTGATCTCGAGGCGGTAGTTGCCGCCGCCGTTGCCGATGACGTTGCCGGCCACGGCCTCGAGGTGCAGCTGGAAGTTGGCGGTCGGGTTGCCACCGGGGGCGCCGGTGTTGGGCTCGCTGTCCTCGACGTCGAGGCCCGGGGCGGAGGTGTAGAGCTCGGTCAGTTCGGCGTCGTTGGCCTGTGGCATGTGCGTCCTCCCTGGACGATGGTGCGGTGTGTGCGCGCATGACAACGATCCCAGTCGCGGCTTAATCGGCGCTTAACTCCCGCTTAGCCGCGATCGCGGGGAGATTAATTCTCAGACCGGCTGGTGCCAGCGGACCTGCTGGGCCAGCGAGACGGTGGCCGGGTCGGGGTCGACCCCCAGGTCCTGGGCGAGGGCGTCGGCGCAGGCCTGGTACTGGCGCAGGGCCAGGTGCGGCTGGCCCTGGCGGGTGAAGCAGCGCATCAGGCGGCGGTGGGCGTCCTCGCGGCAGGGGTCGCGCTCCACCAGCAGCCGGCACAGGGCGACGCAGGCGCCGTACTGGTGCTGGCCGAAGAACAGGCCGCTGAGCCGGTCGAGCACGTCCAGGTAGGCCAGCAGCAGCTGCTCCCTGGTCGTCACCGGCCAGTCCTCGTACGGGTCGTCGGCCAGGAAGTCGCCCTGGTAGAGGGCGAGGGCGCGCTCGTAGGCGGCGGCCGCGCCGGCCAGGTCGCCGGCCGCCTCCCGGCGGCGGCCGCCGGCCACCTGCAGCTCGAACTCGTCGGTGTCCAGCCACAGGGCCACGCCCGGGCCGAGCCGGTAGGCGCTGTCCTCCAGGACCACCACCTGGACCCCGGCGCTGGCCCCGGCGCTGTCCCGGAAGGCCCGCCGCAGCCCGTGGACGGCCACGTTCAGGCTGTTGCGAGCCGCGGCCGGGGCCGCCTCGGGCCAGAACGCCTCCATCAGCTGCTCCCGCCGCGGCCACGGGTCGCGGTGGGTGACCAGGTACTTGAGCAGCGAGCGCCCGCGGCCGCTGGGCCAGCCGTCCACGGCCACGCCGTCCAGGCGGACCTCGAGCTGGCCGAGCAGGTGGACGGTGAGCAGGTGCCCGTCCGGCTCCCCCAGCGGGCGGCCGTGGCCGAGCGGCGGGGCCAGGGTGGTGACCGGCCCGGCGGCCGCCCCGGTGGCGCAGGCCTCGTCCTCCAGCTCCAGGTAGAGGGGGACGGCGCGCTCGGCGGCGCCCCGGTCGACCAGGTAGTCGGCCGCCCGGTGGACGGTCTCGGCCCCCAGCGGCCGGTCCGGGGCCAGGGCGGCCCGGAGCGGGTCGCGCCAGCCCGTCCGGAGGGTCGACCAGCCGTCGGCCAGCGGCTGCAGCCAGGGCCCGGCCGGCGGGTCGTCCGACCGGCCCAGCACCGCCGCCGACAGGGCCGGGTGGCTGTAGCCGACCTCAAGGGCGAGGGCCAGGGCCCGGTGCCCCTCTTCCCCCGTCCCGGCCAGCCAGCCGGCGGCCAGGTGGGCCAGCAGGTCCTCGACCCCGCTGGCCTGGTCGGCGGCCTGGGCGACCACGGCCGGGCCGAGGGTGGTGGTGGCCCCGCAGACCGCGACCAGGTTGGCCGCGGCCCCCCGGCACAGGCTGGCCACCCGGCGGGCCGCCGCCGCCGGCAGCCGG
>CALGFH010000010.1 GCA_937881255.1 uncultured Actinomycetes bacterium | reverse complement strand
CCAAGATGTTCCTGGCCCTCAACGGCGGCCTGCTCGACGCCAGCATCACCGCCTGAGAGTGCAAGTACGAGTTCGACTTCGCCCGGCCGATCTCGGTCGTGCGGGGCGGGTCCACCTTCGGGGCCAGCGCCACCATCAGGAAGGGCACCTCGTTCGTGGAGCCAGCCACCGACACCCAGGCCGGGGCGCCCACCACGGACGTGACGATCTCCTGGCAGACCTTCGAGGACGCGGCCAACGAGGCCGGCATGTCACGGCGCTACGGCGGCATCCACTGGCAGTTCGGGGACACCGAGGCCCGCGACAACGGCAAGAAGATGGGCGAGGGCGCGTTCTCGCACGCCAAGAAGCTCTGGGAAGGCGGCTCGTCGCTCGGAACCGGTAGCGTGCTCGGCGTGGAGCAACACCCGACGCCGAGCACGCGGGACCGGACGCCCCGGTGGGCGCGCTGGTTCGTGGGTGCCTACCTGGCCGTCTTCGTGGTCTGCGGGGTGGTGGGGCTGGAGGCGTGGCCGCTGACCGGCTGGCGGCTGTTCGCCGACGCCCGCCAGGCCAGGCAGCCGGGCTTCCAGGCGGTGACCGTCGACACCGACGGCCGGGAGACGCCGATCCCGTTCCGCGACCTGCCGACCGGCTACCGCGGCGACGTCCAGGTCCTCAAGGGCTTCGCCGGGCTGCCGCCCGCGCGGCAGGCGGCCGTCTGCCAGGCCTGGGCGACGGCGGTCCGCGCCCGGGGCGGCGAGGTCGCCGAGATCCGCATCTACCAGACCCTCACCGACGTGTCGCGGCGGGCCGGGGACCGGGGCGCGCCCCCGGCCCGGACGCTGCGCTTCACCTGCCGGCCCGGGAGCGCCGATGCCGGCGGCTAGGGCGGCCGTGGCGCGGGCCGAGGGATGGCTGTTCGCGGACGGCGACCCGCGGCGGCTGGCCGCGGTCCGCATCGGGCTGGGCGCGCTGCTGGCCGCCCGGCTGGCCAGCGGCCCCTACCCGGAGCTGGCCACCCAGCCGGCGGCGCTGTTCCGGCCGATCTCGTTCCTGGGCCTGCTCGACCGGATGCCGTCGCCCGAGGCCGTGGCCATCCTCCAGGCGTTCGCCCTCGGCGCGGCCGTGCTGGCCACCTTCGGGCTCCTGACCCGCGTCACCCTGCCCCTGGCCTGGCTGGCCGCCCTGCCCCTGGTGGCGATGACCTCCAGCCTCGGCAAGGTCGTCCACAACGACGTGCTCCTGCTGCTCTGCCTGGTCCCGCTGCTCCCCTCCAACGCCGGGGCGGCCTGGTCGCTGGACGCCCGCCTGCGCCCGGTGGCCGGCCGGGGCCCGGCCTTCGGCTGGCCGGTGCGGACGGCCATGGTGGTGGTGGCCGGGGCCTACTTCTTCTCCGGCCTGGCCAAGCTGCTCCACGCCGGCCCGGCCTGGGTGGCCAGCGGCAACCTCCGCTGGGTGCTGTACGCCTCCAGCGACGCCCAGCCCGAGCCCAACCCGTACGCCCTGTTCGTCGCCGACCGGCCGCTGCTCGCCCAGCTGGTCGCGGCGGCCACCCTGGCCGTCGAGCTCGGCTTCCCGCTGGTGCTGTGGCGGCCCCGGCTGGCCTGGCTGTTCGTCCCGGCGGTGGTGGCCATGCACGCCGGCATCGGCCTGGCCATGCACCTGGACTACTCGGCCATGGCCGCCACCGTGCTGGTCGTGATGGTCGACTGGCCGGCCCTGGCCGACCGCTTCGGCGGCCCCGGCCCCGCCGCCGCCGGCCCGGGCGACCGGCCCGGCCCCGTCTCCGCGGAGGAGCGACGATGAGCCCCAAGGCCGACCTGATCATCGTGGGAGCGCCGGTGTGGACCGGCGACCCGGCCCGCCCCTGGGCCGAGGCCGTGGCCGTGCGCGGCGGCCGGGTCGCCGCCGCCGGCCCGGAGCGCGAGCTGGCCGGCCTGCGCGGGCCGGCGACCCGGGTGCTGGCCCTCGACGGCGGGCTGGTCCTGCCCGGGTTCGCCGACGCCCACGTCCACACCGCCGCCGGCGGCCTCGAGCTGACCCAGTGCGACCTCCACGGGGTCGAGCCGGAGGACTATCCGGCCACCGTGGCCCGCTACGCCGCCGAGCACCCCGACCTCGGCTGGGTGCTGGGCGGCGGCTGGGTGCTGGACGCCTTCGGCACCGCCGGCCCGCACCTGGCCGCCCTGGACGTGGTCGTGGCCGACCGGCCGGTCATGCTCGAGTCGACCGACGGCCACAGCGCCTGGGTCAACAGCCGCGCCCTCGAGCTGGCCGGCATCACCCGGGCCACCCCCGACCCGCCGAGGGGGCGGATCGAGCGCGACGCCGCCGGCGAGCCCACCGGCGCTCTCCACGAGGCGGCCCGGGCGCTGGTCGCCGACCTCGCCCCCGAGCCAACCCAGGCCGAGTGGGAGGCCGCCATCGAGCGCGGCCAGGCCCACCTGCACCGCCTGGGCATCACCGCCTGGCAGGACGCCGCCGTCGAGCCGGAGATGCTGGCCGCCTACCGGGCGGTGGCCGAGCGGGGCCGGCTCACCGGCCGGGCCGTGGCCGCCCTCCGCTGGGAGGTCGAGGCCGGCCAGGCCCAGCTGCCCGGCCTGGTCGAGCGGCGCCAGGCCGGCACCGTGGGCCGGCTGCGGGCGGGCGCGGTCAAGATCTTCGCCGACGGGGTGTTCGAGAACCGCACCGCGGCCATGCTCGAGCCCTACCTGGACGGCGACGGCCATCCCACCGGCAACCTGGGCATCGGCATGCTCGGCCCCGAGGAGCTGGCCAAGGTGGTCACCGCCCTGGACAGCGAGGGCTTCGACGTGCACGTCCACGCCATCGGCGACCGGGCCGTGCGCGACACCCTCGACGCCTTCGAGGCCGCGGCCGCGGCCAACGGCCGCCGCGACGCCCGCCACCAGATCGCCCACCTCCAGTTCGTCCACCCCGACGACCGCCCCCGCTTCCGCCGCCTCGGGGTGGTCGCCAACGCCCAGCCGTACTGGTCCTGCGTCGACGGCTACATGCGCGACCTCACCCTTCCGTTCCTGGAGCCCGAGCGGGCCGGCTGGCAGTACCCGTGGGCCAGCCTGCGCCAGGCCGGGGCGGTACTGGCCTTCGGGAGCGACTGGACGGTGTCGACCGCCAACCCGCTGGAGGAGATCGAGGTCGCCGTGCACCGCCTCGTCCCCGGCGACCCCGGGAGCGAGCCGTTCCTGCCCGGCGAGCGGGTCGACCTGCCCACCGCCCTGGCCGCCTTCACCTCCGGCTCGGCCTACGCCCTGCGCCTGGAGGCCGAGACGGGCACGGTCACCCCCGGCAAGCTGGCCGACCTGGCCGTGCTGGACCGCGACCCGTTCGACCCGGCCGCCGGCCCCATCGGGGCCGCCCGGGTCCTGGCCACCCTGGTCGAGGGCGAGCCGGTGTTCGCGGACGCGTCGCTGGAGCTGACGGGCTAGCCGGGACGCAGGGCCGGCTGGTCGACGGTCAGGGTGCGGGCGTCGGCGTCCAGGGTGGCGGCCACCCCGAGGGGCAGGGTGGCCAGGTGCTTGGCGTGGCCGATGGGCAGGCTGTACAGCACCGGGACCCCGAGCGGCTCCAGGTGCTCCTCCAGGACCTGCTCGAGCGACTTGGTCCGGGGCCACTCGGGCCGCTGGTCGCTCCAGTCGCACCTGGCCATGTCGCCGACGGCCACCCCGGCGACCCCGGCCAGCTTGCCGGCCTGCCCCAGCTGGGTGAGCATCCCGTCCACGTACCAGGGCGGCGCGTCGACGTCCTCGAAGAACAGGATCACCCCCTCCAGCTCGATCTCCCAGGGGGTGCCCATGGTCTGGAGCAGCAGCCACAGGTCGCCGCCGGCCAGCGGCCCGCTGGCCCGCCCGCCCCGGATCGGCCGGACATAGGGGTCGTCGGGGTCGGGCGGCACCAGCCCGGTGCCGTCGCCCGACAGCACCGCCAGCAGCCGGTCGCGGGTGAAGTCGCTGGCCTCGGTCCAGCCCATGGTCATCAGGTGGGGGCCGTAGAAGGTGGCCAGCCCGGCCCGCTGGCGCAGGGCGACGTGCAGGGCGGTGATGTCGGAATAGCCCAGGAACGCCTTGGGGTGCTCGGCGATCAGCTCGAAGTCGAGGTGGGGGACCAGCTGCATCGACCCGAACCCGCCGGTCAGGCACTGGACGACGTCGACCTCGGGGTCGGCGAACATCGCCTCCAGGTCGCGGGCCCGGCTCTTGGGGTCGCCGGCCACGTAGCTGTCGCGGGCCTCGATGCCGCCGGCCAGCTTCACCCGGTAGCCGCGGGCCTGCCACCACTCGACCCCGCGCAGCAGGTCGGACCGGCTCTCCCAGGGGCTCGCCGGGGCGGGCACGCCGACGCAGCCACCCCTGGGCAGCTGCCTGCCGAACCTGGTCGCCTCGATCACCGCCGGCATCGTCCCACACCCCGCCGGCCGCGGCAGCGGCGTCGATGCCGGACACCTCCGGATTGGCCCGGGTGGGCGGTTCCTGGATATCGTGCCGACCCGGATCGGGAGGACACCGAGCACGGGAAGCGACCCGCCATGGACACCAGAGCGGCCACCCGACAGCGGGAACAGGCCGGCCAGACGAGGGGACGGCGTCGGCGCCGCCGGGTGCTGGCCATCGCCGCCGCGGCGCTGGCCCTGGTCGCGGCCGTGGCCGCCCTCGGGCTGGTCGTCCGGCCCGGCCCCGACCCGGCGCCCGCGGCCGGCCGGGCGCCCGCCGCGGCCCCGGCCACCGTCCCCGGTGGCGAGCCAGGCACCAGCCTGGCCGCGGCCACCACCACCCTCCCGCCCCCGCCGGAGCTGCCCCGGGGCGGCCGCCAGCTGTTCCCCCGCTACCGGGTGGTCGGCTTCTACGGCATGCAGAACCTGGACGTGCTCGGGGCCGGGACGCCCGACGTGGTCGCCCAGCGGCTGCTCAAGGTGGCCCGCCCCTACGCCACGCCCGGCCACCCGGTGATGCCGATGTTCGAGCTGATCGCCACCGTCGCCCACCCGTTCCCGACCCCGAGCGGCCTCTACCGGACCCACCAGGAGGACGCCATCGTCCGCTCCTACCTGAAGGCGGTCCGCCGCATCGACGGGGTGCTGGTGCTGGACGTGCAGCCGGGCCGGGAGGACTTCGTGCGCTCGCTGCGCCACTGGGAGCCCTACCTGCGCCAGCCCGACGTCGGCGTCGCCCTCGACCCGGAGTTCGCCATGGGCCCCGGCCAGGTGCCGGGCCGCCAGCTCGGCCGCACCGACGCCGCCGCCATCAACCGCGCCTCGGCCTATGTGGCCGGGATCGTGCGCAAGCACCGGCTGCCCCAGAAGCTGTTCATGGTCCACCAGTTCCGCGACAGCATGATCCGCGACAAGGCCAAGATCGCCATCCGGCCCGGCCTGGCCATGACCTGGAACGCCGACGGCTTCGGGGTCCGCTCGGCCAAGCTCGAGGACTACCGCTCCTACACCCGCGACCGCCGCTTCCACCCCGGCCTCAAGCTGTTCTACCAGAACGACGTCAACCTGATGCGCCCCCGCGAGGTCCTGAAGCTCAAGCCGGTCCCGAGGGTGATCAACTACCAGTGACCGGCGGGCGCCGCTCCGGGAGCGGCTTGGTCAGCAGCTCGTCCACTAGGCGACACATTCGGTGACCGCCGCCTCCAGCAGGGCCTCGCCCTTGGCCGCGGTGCCGAGGGTGGCGTCGCCCTGGACCCCGGAGCGGCTGAACGACGACCACCAGGGCATCAGCTTCAGCGGCCCGTCCGACCAGTCCAGCCAGGCGTGCTCGCCCTCGGGGTAGGAGCGCTCGTCAACGGCCAGCTCCATGGCCACCGCCGCCGGGTCGATGGCCAGGTAGATCGAGGTCTCCAGCTCGCAGGCGTGGGCCATCCCGCCCCTGGTCGACTCCCGCACCTGGTTGATGACCTCGAAGGCCCGCGGGCTGGCCAGGTAGAAGGCGGCCGCGGCCAGGACCTCGGGACGGTCGACCATGACCAGGCGGGCCGCCGTCTCGACCAGGTTCTGGTTGGAGCCGTGGCCGTTGAGGAACAGCATCCGCCGGAACCCGTGGTGGGCCAGGGAGCGGCCGACGTCGGTGCAGTAGCGCACGAAGGTGTCCCAGCCGATGGTGATGGCCCCCGGGAAGTCCATGTGGTGGGGGTCGTAGCCGTGGGGGATGGCCGGCAGCAGCACCACCCGGTCGGCCGCCCTGGCCGCGGCCCGCTCGCAGATCTCGGACACGATCCGCAGATCGGTGTCGACCGGCAGGTGCGGGCCGTGGTCCTCCAGGGTGGCCACCGGGACCAGGGCGACCCGGTCCTCGCCGGCCGCCCGCCGCACCTCCGGCCAGGTCAGGCGCTCGTACCGCAACGGTCCCGTCTCAGACCACACCGACCAGGTCCACCTCCTCGTAGGCGGTGACGCACGGGCTCCCCGGCGCCACCCACATCCGTCCCAGGTCGAGGTCGCAGATCATCGAGAAGACGATCGCCGACGCCTCGTCGGCCGGGTCGTCGTGCCCGTGCTCGCAGATCGTCTGGGGGCCGCCGCCGCCGTGGTCGGCCAGGATCTCCCCGATGGCCGCCGGGGTGGCCGGGGAGCGCTCGTCGACCAGGGCCTGGAGCCGGGCCAGGCGGGCCAGGCTGCCCTGGCTGGGCGGGGGCGCCCGGTCGGCCAGCTCGCTGTCGGTGTAGTGGTTGGTGTGGCTTCCCGGCTGGCCGTTGACCGCGAACCGGGTGGCGCTGGTCTCGATGCTCATGGCGCTGCCGCTGCCGAAGGCGAAGCTGTGGCCGTAGCCGCCGGCCCGGCCGGGCAGGGTGGCCCGGCGCAGGGCGTCGGCCGGGGAGGAGGCGACCAGGGCGTGCCGCGACACCAGCACCCGCGGGATGCCGACGCCGTCGTCACCGGCGGTCAGCGACTGGATCCCCTGGGCGACCCGGTACTCGTTCATCCCGACCGCCGGCAGGCAGCAGGCCAGGGTCGGGGAGACCAGCGCCGGCCCGTCGTCCGGCAGCTCCACCACCACCGCGACATGCCCGACGTCCCCGGCCAGCCACTGCTCGTTGTGCCCCAGCAGCGTGTACCCGGGCCCGGAGATGGTCACCGTGGAGCACCGCTCCCTCGGCAGGGAGCGGCCGCTGGGCGCCTCCAGCAGCGGCTCCAGCTCCTCGAAGGCGTTGACGCAGAACAGCTCCCAGAACGACACCCCCGACCCCTCGGCCATCCCGGTGACCAGCTCGACCAGGTCGGGCAGCTCCCGCTCGGCCGCGGCCAGGTAGGGGGCCAGCAGCCCGGGCAGCTCGCCCGCCCCGACCCCCCGGCGGACCAGGTAGCGCCAGTAGAACTCGAGCGACCCCCGGATCAGGTCGGCCAGCTCGTAGCCGACGGTGCGGCCCCGCTCCAGCGGGTCGCCCCTGGCGACCACCACCCGGACCGGGCTCATCTGGGCAGGTCCGCGTAGGCGAGCAGGAAGGCGGCGGCGCCGACGATGTGCTCTTCCAGCCCGGCCAGGGTGGCGTACTCGTCGGGCCCGTGGGCGCCGGCCGCGTGGCCGAGCCCGCCCGACGCCCAGGGCAGCCCGAGGATGCGGTCGAACACGTAGTAGGGGGCGCACCAGGGGGCCAGCGGGTAGGGGAGGGTGGTCCGCCCCATGGCCTGGTAGGAGGCGCGCATGGCCACCTCGGAACGGTTCCCGGGCGGCGCCTTGGCCCAGGGGTAGGCGTCCAGCAGGTTGACCCGGACGTGCCCGAAGCCGTGGTCGGCCAGGTGGCGGCGGACGGCGGCCGCGGCCGCCTCCGGGTCGCCCCCGACCAGCCGGATGTCGACCCGGGCCACGGCCCGGCTGGGCACGATCGTCTTGCCCCCGGGGCCGACGTAGCCGGCGGCGATCCCCGAGATGTTCATGGTCGGCCGGAACAGCAGCGCCTCCAGCAGCTCGGCCGGCCCGCCGGCCAGCCGGTAGCGGGCCGCCCTGGCCTCGCGCAGGTGCTCGGCCGGGTCGAAGCCGGCGGCCAGCTCGGCCAGCAGCCGCCGGTCGCCCTCGCCGGGCCCGGGGCCGCCGTCGAGGCCGTCCACCAGGATCTCCTCGCCGGGGCCGGTCAGGGTGGCCAGGGCCTGGACCAGCGCCCACACCGGCGAGGCGATCCAGGCCTGCTCGCTGGAGTGCAGGTCGATGGCCGGGCCGCCCCAGTCGCCGGCCTCGGCCACCAGCTCCAGGTCGCACAGCCCCTTGCAGCCGAGGATCAGCTCGGGCTGGCCGTCCAGGCCGGCGGTCAGGTCGAGGTCGAAGGCGCCCTCGGCGGTCAGGTCGCCGGCCCGGGAGCGGACCGCGGCGGCCAGGTTGGGGCTGCCCAGCTCCTCCTCGCCCTCGATCATCAGGACGACCTCCAGCGGCATGGCGTCGAGCTCGCGCAGGACCTCGACGGCCAGGAAGAAGCAGGCCAGGCAGCTCTTGGAGTTGGCGCTGCCCCTGGCCACCACCGCCGGGCCGACCCCGGGCAGGTCGCGGACCTCGGCCGCGAACGGCGGCGAGGTCCAGTCCGGCTCCTGGGCCGGCTGCACGTCGTACATGCCGTAGCGCAGCAGCCGGGGTGCGCCCGCCGGGCCGGGCAGCTCGCCCAGGACCAGCGGGTGGCCCGGGGTCTCGACCAGCTCGAAGGACCCGCCGGCGCCCTCGATCCAGGCTCCGGTGGCCTCGGCCACGGCCCGCACCCCCTCGCCGGTGGCGCTCACCGACGGCATCCGCAGGTAGTCGCGGATCCGCTCCAGGTCGGCCGGGAAGCGCTCGGCCACCCGGTCGGCGACCCGGCGCAGCGTGTCCATCCGCGTATTCTCTACAACCAGCCCTTCCGCTTGAAATAGACCCACAGGCCGCCCGCGCACAGCACCATCAGCCCGACCGCCCAGGCGTAGCCGAACCGCCAGCCCAGCTCGGGCATGTGGTGGAAGTTCATCCCGTAGATGCCGCTGATCATGGTGACCACGGCGAAGATGGCCGCATAGGCGGCCAGGTTGCGGGCCACGGTGTTGACCCGGTTGGAGGCCATGGTGGCGTTGGCGTCCAGGGTGCCGGCGAGCACCTCCTGGTAGTCCTCGACGCTCTCGGCCAGCCGGATCAGGTGGTCGTAGACGTCCTGGAGGTAGCGCTGGGCCTCGTTGCTGAAGAGGCCGAGGTCGCGGCGGAGCAGCACCACCATGGCGTCGCGCATGGGCCCGATGACCCGCCGGACCCCGATCAGGTCCTTGCGGATGACCAGGATGTCGCCCTGGACGTCGACGTCGCCGGCCAGGACCGCCTCCTCGACCTCGACGAGCCGCTCGCCGATGGCGTCAAGGGCCGGGAAGAAGGTGTCGACCAGCTCGTCGAGGGCCACATAGAGCAGGTAGCCGGCCCCCTCTGAGGCCAGCTCGGGGCGGGCCTTGACCCGGCGGGCCACCGGGTCGGGGTCGACCGGGGAGCCGCCGTGGAAGGTGAGCAGGTAGTTCTGCCCGGCGACCAGGTCGACCTCGACCAGCCGGGTCGGCTGCCCGCCGGACTCGGGCAGGGCGGCGTAGAAGACCAGCACCACCTGGTCCTGGTACTGCTCGATCTTGGGCCGCTGGCGCTCGCCGACCTCCAGGTCCTCAAGGGCGACCTCGTGGATGTCGAACTCCCGGCCCAGGGTGGCCAGCTCGTCGTGGGTCGGCGAGGCCACGTCGACCCAGACCAGGGTCCCCGGCTGGGCGCGGATCGCCGCCAGGTCGGCGACGGCGGCGTCGCTGACCTCCCGCCCGTCCCGCAGCACGCGCACCTGGATCATGGTTGGCCTCCGTCGGTCCGGAGCCGGCCCGGGCCGGCCGGGAGCCGGCCGCCCAGCTCGGCGATCAGCATCCCGGCCAGGATCAGGCCGGCACCGAGCCAGCCTCGCCCCGACAGGCGCTCGCCGGCAAGCAGGAACCCGAACAGGCCGGCGAACACCGGCTCCATGGTGAAGATGACGGCGGTGCGGGTGGGGGAGACCTCGCGCTGGGCCCGGGTCTGGATCAGGAACGCCCCGGCCGAGGCGACCACCGAGGTGATGGCCAGGGCCACCCACACCTCGGTGGAGGTGGGGACGGCCAGGTCGCCGGCCACCCCGGCCCAGACCAGGGCGAGCAGCCCGGCCGTGGCCAGCTGGACGACGGCCAGCTGGTAGGTGGAGAGGCGGGGGGCGTAGCGGCCGACGAGCAGGATGTGGGCGGCGAAGGCGAACGCGCAGCCGAGCACCAGCGCGTCGTCCTGGCGCACCTCCAGGCGCTGCAGCGACAGCAGGCCCAGCCCGACGGCGGCAACGCACGCCCCGGTGACCGGCCACCGCCCCGGCGCCTGGCGCAGCACCACGGCCCCGAGCAGGGGCGTGAGCACCACCGACAGTCCGGTGATGAAGCCGGCGTTGGAGGCGGTGGTGTACTGCAGCCCGACCGTCTGGAAGCCGTAGCCGGCGAACAGGGCCAGCC
>CALGFH010000009.1 GCA_937881255.1 uncultured Actinomycetes bacterium | reverse complement strand
AGCGGCCGACCCCGACCAGGGTGCCGCTGGTGCCGAGGCCGGCCACGAAGTGGGTCACCTCGGGCAGGTCGCGCCAGATCTCCGGGCCGGTGGTCTCGTAGTGGGCGGTCACGTTGGCCTGGTTGCCGTACTGGTAGAGCATCACCCAGTCGGGGTGCTGGGCGGCCAGCTCCCCGGCCCGGGCGATGGCCCCGTTGGAGCCGCCGGCGGCCGGGGACAGGACCACCTCGGCCCCGTACAGCTCCAGCAGCTGGCGGCGCTCGGCCGAGGTGTTCTCGGGCATGACCACCACCAGCCGGTAGCCCCGGACCCGGGCCACCAGGGCCAGGGCGATGCCGGTGTTGCCGCTGGACGGCTCGATCAGGGTCGCGCCCGGGGCCAGCCTCCCCGACTTCTCGGCGTCGTCGACCATCGCCTTGGCGATCCGGTCCTTGACGCTGCCGGTCGGGTTGTGGCCCTCCAGCTTGGCCCAGAGGCGCACGTCGGGCCGGGGCGACAGCCGCGGCAGCCCCACCAGGGGGGTGTTGCCGATGGCGTCGGCCAAATCCTCGTAGCGCACCTTGGTCTAGCCCCCTCCCGCGACCGCGGGAAGGATGGCCACGACGTCGCCGTCGGCCAGCTTGGCGTCGAGCGCGCCCAGGAACCGGACGTCCTCGTCGTTGACGTAGACGTTGACGAAGCGGTGCAGGGAGCCGTCCTCGGTGAGCAGCTGCCCGGCGATCCCCGGGTAGCGCCGGTCGAGGTCGCCGAGCAGGTCGCGGACGGTGTCGCCGTCGGCCGGGACGGCCTTCTCGCCGCCGGTGTGCTTGCGCAGGATCGTCGGGATGCGGACTTCAACGGCCATCAAGGCCTCCTGAAAGCGGGTTCGCGTTGAGCGGGGAGCACGGGTGGCGCCGGTGCTCAGGCGCCGGTGGACGGCCAGGCCCGACATCGCCCGTAGCGGGCGGCCGGGCCCTGCCGGTGCCAGACCGGGCGGGCCAGATGCTCGGCCGGCGGCCTCATCCGGCCACCCCGGCGGTGCGCCGCTCCAGCTCCACCTCGTCGACCCGGCCGTCGCGGATCCGGAAGGCCCGCAGCACGGGCGCGTCCTGGTCGGCCAGGGACAGGATCAGGTAGACGGCGTCGGGGTAGGCGGCCAGCTCGACGTCGGTGCGCGAGGGGTAGGCCTCGGTGGCCACGTGCGAGTGGAAGATCCCGACCAGGTCGAGGCCGAGGTCGTCCATCTCGGTCATGGCCCGCAGCTGGGCCTTGGGCTCGACCACGTAGAAGGTCGGGCTGGCCTCGGCGTTGGGCAGGGCGTAGACGCGCTCGGCCGACCCGTCCCGACCGGCCAGCAGCGCGCAGGCCTCGTTCGGGTACTCGGCCCTGGCGTGCGCCACCAGCGCCTGGTACTGGTCGTCGTCGATCCGCAGCATCCGCCTTCCTCCTGGTAAGTGAGGGTAGCATCGGCTCACCCGGGGGGCAGCCGCCGGACCCCGATCCGGCCGGCCGGCCCGTCCAGGACCCGGCCGACCACCGCCGGCTCGATGCCCCGGTCGCGGAGGTCGCCGACCAGGCCGCCGAGCCGCTCGGGGGCCACCGACAGCAGCAGGCCGCCCGAGGTCTGGGCGTCGTGCAGCAGGGTCGCCACCACCGGGGGCAGGCCATCCTCCAGCTCGACGTGGTCGCGCAGGTAGGCCTGGTTGTTGCGGGTGCCGCCGGAGACGAACCCGGCCCCGGCCAGCTCGGCCGCGCCGGGCAGGAAGGGCACCCGGGCCGCGTCCACCTGTCCAGCGACCCCGCTGGCCCGCAGCATCCGGTGGAGGTGGCCGAGCAGCCCGAAGCCGGTCACGTCGGTGGCCGCCTCGACCCCGGCGGCCAGGGCGGCCTCGGCGGCGTCGCGGTTCAGGGTGGTCATGGCGGCGACCGCGGCCGCGACGGCGGCCGGGTCGGGGTCGCCGCGCTTGACGGCGGTCGCCACCACCCCGGTGCCGAGCGGCTTGGTCAGCACCAGCCGGTCCCCCGCCCGGGCCCTGGCGATGGTCAGCAGCCGGTCCGGGTCGGCCAGCCCGACCACGGCCAGGCCGTACTTGGGCTCGGGGTCGTCGATCGAGTGGCCGCCGACCACCGGGCAGCCGGCCTGGGCGGCCACCTCGGCCCCGCCCCGCAGCACCTCGGCCAGCAGCTCCACGGGCAGGTCGGCCGGCCAGGCGGTCAGGTTGAGGGCGATCAGCGGCCGGCCCCCCATGGCGTAGACGTCGGAGAGGGCGTTGGCGGCGGCGATCCGCCCCCAGTCGCGGGCGTCGTCGACGATCGGGGTGAAGAAGTCGGTGGTCAGCACCAGGGCCCGCTGGTCGTCCAGCCGGAGCACGGCCGCGTCGTCGCCCTCGGCCGCCCCCACCAGCAGGTTGGCGTCGGCGGCGCCGCCCAGCCCCTGGCCGACGCTGGCCATCAGCCGGTCCAGGGTGGCCAGGGGCAGCTTGCAGGCGCAGCCGGCGCCGTGGGAGAGGGTGGTCAGCCGGGGCAGCTCGGCGGCGGTGGTCATGTCGGTGGCGCTCCTGTCCGGGCGAGGGGAACCTCCCCGCTAGGATAGGCCGGCGATGTTCGCCGCCGTTCTGCGTGACGCCTGGCGCCAGTACCGGCGCCGGCCCCTGGCCGCCGTGATCACGGTGGTCGTTGGCGGGCTGCCCGTGTTCCTGGAGCCCGAGGACCCGGTGCTGGCCGTGCCCCTGGCCGTGGTCCTGCTGGCCGCCGGGCTGCTGGTCGAGCTGTTCCTGGTCTCCTGGCTGGCCGGCGCCATCGACCCGGCGCCGTCCCCCACCCCGGCCGCGGCCGCCCTGGCCACCATGCGCCGCACCATCGGCCCCGGGGTCCGGGCGGGCCTGCTGCGCGCCTTCTACCTGCTGGGGGCGCTGATGGTGGGGCTGCTGCTGTTCGGGTCGCGCGAGGGCGGCCCCCTGCCCGAGTCCGAGCAGACCAAGCTGGCGGTCGGGCTGTGGCCGCTGTTCGGGGTCGCCTTCGCCTTCCTGGCCGTGCTGATGCAGCGGGTCGTGCTCGGCGGCGAGCGCCGGGTCCGGCAGGCGGCCGGCGTGTCCCACCGGGTGGCCTCGGCCCACTTCCCCCTCTGCCTGCTCATCGGCCTGCTCCAGGCCAGCGGGCTGGTCCTGGCCAGCCTGGTGGTCGAGTTCTGGGTCCTGGCCGTGCTGTCGATCCTGCTCGCCCTGGCCGACCCCTACCTGATCGGCATGTGCAACGCCCTCTACCTCCGGACCAGGGCCGAGCAGGAGCCGGTCGACGCCGGCGACGGCTCGCTCAGACCCCCACGCAGGTGAGGCCGCTGCCCGGCGGGTAGTTGGCCACCCCGAGCACGGCCAGGACGATCCCGATCAGGAAGGGCACGGCCAGGGCGGCCGCCTGGAGAGGGCGGTTGCGGGGGCCGACCGCGTCGTACAGGGCCATCGCGGTCAGGCCGGCCAGGAAGCCGCCGATGTGGGCCATGTTGTCGATGCTGGCGCTGCGGGAGGCGATGAACAGGTTGAGCAGCAGCACCAGAAGCAGGTTCTGGAGGGGGGCCGAGCCGCCCTGGCGGCGGCGCCGGAAGAAGTAGGCGACCAGGGCCCCGAGCAGGCCGAAGATCGCCCCCGAGGCGCCGACCCCGAGCTGGGTCTGGTTGAAGGCGAAGCTGGCCCCGGCCCCGACCAGGCCGGTGCCGACGTACAGGGCGACGAAGCGGGCCCGCCCGAGCATGCTCTCCAGGCTCGGCCCGAAGGCCCACAGGGCCCAGCTGTTGAACGCCCAGTGGAGCAGCCCGCCGTGCAGCACCATCACCGTCAGCAGGCGCCACCACTGCCCGGACTCAGAGATGGCGGCGGCGTTGAGCGCCCCCAGCCGGCACAGCGCCCGGTTCGACGGCTCCAGCAGCCCGAAGCCGCTGCCGGTGAGCAGCGCGGCCGCGAACAGCATCAAGGTGTTGATGCCGAGGATGGTGTAGGTGGCCAACGGCCGCTCGGTGCCGGGGAGACCGCGGACCCGCACGGTCGAGCGGGCGTCGTCCGGGCAGAACTGGCCGACCGGGGCCGGGTTGGCGCACTCGCCGCAGATCGGCCGGTCGCAGCGCGAGCAGCGCAGCCCGGTCTGCCGGTCGGGGTGCCGGTAGCAGACGGTCGGGGTGGTCGCCTTGGTCAGCCACTCCGGTCGGTCGGACTGTCCCTGGTCGTCGGGCAACGGGCGCTCCTTGGTCGCGAAGCTCAAGCATGCCACCTCCGCCCAGGTTGGGCAGGGGCCGCGGCCCTCGCCGGGCTACCGGGCCAGGAACCCGGGGATGGCCGGGAGCTTCAGCTCGGGGGGGTCGGGCAGCTCGGCGCCCGCCCGGACGGCGTCGACGCTGGCCACCGTGTGGGCGGCGATGGCGTCCCAGGACAGGGGGCTGACCGCGGCCTGGCGCAGGGCCCGGCGCCGCTCCCGGTCGCGCTTGAGGGCCCCCTGGATGGCCCGGGCGAACTCCGACGGGTCCCTGGCGATCCAGACCAGCCGGCGCAGCTCGGCCGCCCCGGCGACCTCGGTGGTGACCACCGGCAGGCCGGCGGCCAGGTAGCCGAACAGCTTCTCGGGCACGACCGCCCGGGTCGCCGGGGCCACCTGGTGGGGGGCGACGGCCACGTCGGCCGCGGCCAGGTAGTCGGGCAGCAGCCGGTAGGGCCGGGGCCCGATCACGTGGACGTTGCGCAGGCCCGCGACCAGCGGCTGGAGGAAGTCGGCGGCCGGGCCGACGAACACGAAGCTGGCCTCCCGCAGCCGGTCGGCGGTGCCCCGGATCAGGCCGACGTTCAGATAGGCCCGCATCGAGCCGGCGTAGATGATCAGCGGCCGGGGCAGCCCGGCCAGCTCGGCCGCCGGGGTGCCGCCGGCCAGGCCCTGGTCGGCCCCGATCGGGTGGAGGACGGTCCGGGGGTTGAGGGCGGCCAGCTCCTCGCGGAGCTCGCGGGTGCCGGCCCAGACCAGGTCGGCCCCGGTCAGCTGGGTCTTGTAGACCTCGTCGAGGGCCTGGCGCTCGTCGGCGTCGACCGGGTAGGGGGCGCGGGCGTCGCGGCGGACCATGGCCAGCCGGGTCACGCCCCGGCCGCCGAGCCGGCTGGCCAGCTCCCCGGCGAAGGGGTGGGCCAGGCCGTGCAGCATCAGCAGCGGCCTGGTGAAGGCCCCCTCGCGCTCCAGCATGGCCACGGTCGCGTCCAGGGTGGCCTCGCGCCGGTCGGGCTGGCTGGTCGGGGCGAACAGGTACACCCCGTCGTCCTCCAGCCCCTTGAGCCGGCGCAGCTGGCCCTCCATGTCCTGCTCCCAGCGAGGGTCGCGGAAGCGGGTGCGGAGCTCGGCCGGGTCGATCGGCGGCTGGACGTGGAACACCCGGCCCACCCGCGGATGGCGGGCCAGCGCCCGGGCCAGCAGCTCGTCCCCCCGCCCGTACAGGCCCCAGTCGTCGAACGCCCAGGTCTTGAGCACGTTGTAGGCCGGCTGGTCGCGCTGGTGCTCCTCGGCCAACCCTGGTTCCTCCATCGTCTCGGGGACGGCGCATCCTAACCGACCCCGGGACGACGCCGGTGTTACGAGGCCGAGGTGTCCAGGTCCAGCGACAGGCTGTTGATGCAGTAGCGCTGGCCGGTCGGGGCCGGGCCGTCGGGGAAGACGTGGCCCAGGTGGGAGCCGCAGCGGGCGCAGGTGACCTCGGTGCGGACCATGCCGTGGCTGTGGTCGGGGTGCAGCTCGACCCCGGTGGCGTTGGCCGGCTCGGTGAAGCTGGGCCAGCCGGTGCCGGAGTCGAACTTGGCGTCGGAGCGGAACAGCTCGTTGCCGCAGGCGGCGCAGCGGTAGACGCCCTCCTCCTTGGCGTAGGTGTACTTGCCGGTGAACGGCGGCTCGGTCCCGGCCTCGCGCAGCACCCGGTACTGGTCGGGGCTGAGCTGCTCGCGCCACTCCTGCTCGGTCCTGGTCACCTCTGCCATGGTTGTTCGCACCTTCCTGGTGTGGGTCCCTGCTCCAGGATACGAGGCGTCGCCGGCTGGGCCTCTGTACGCTGCCGGCCATGAGCACCCCGGCTCCCCCGCCGCCGCTTCCCCGCTACGGCGAGGCGTCGCTGTCCGACCTGCTGCCGTCGCTGCTGGCCGCCCTGGACGTGCCCGGGCTGGCCAACCCGCTCGGGGTGGAGCCGCTGCGCCGGGCCTGCCTGCTGGTGGTCGACGGCCTCGGCTGGGAGCTGCTGCTGGCCAACCGCCGGGCCGCTCCGGTGATGGCCGCCGCGGCCGAGCGGGGCGGGCCGGTGACCACCGGGTTCCCCTCGACCACGTCCAGCAGCCTGGCCTCGATCGGCACCGGGCTCCCGCCGGGCCGCCACGGGCTGGTCGGCTACACCATCGCCCTGCCCGGGATGGACCGGGCGTTCAACTGCCTGCGCTGGTCCCCCTACGGCCTCGGCGGCGCCAAGGACCTGCGCGACCGGGTCGTGCCCGAGCGGGTCCAGCCCGAGCCGACCGCCTTCGAGGTCGCGGCCGCCGACGGGGTCGAGGTCACCCTGGTCGGGGCGGGCGAGTATGCCGCCTCCGGCTTCACCAGGGCCGCCCTGCGCGGGGGCGACTACTGGCGCACCCACTCCCTGGGCGACCAGGCCGCCGGGGCGCTGCGCGGCCTCGGCAAGGGCCGGCGCAGCCTGGTCTACCTCTACCATCCCGACCTGGACCGCACCGGCCACGTGCGGGGGGCCGGGGCCGAGGCCTGGCGCCTGGAGCTGGCCCACATCGACCTGCTGGTCGGCCACATCGCCGAGCGCCTCGGCGGCGACGCCGCCCTGTTCGTCACCGGCGACCACGGCATGGTCGACCTGCGGCCCGAGCAGCGGGTCGACCTGGCCGACCAGCCGGAGCTGGCCGCCGGGGTCCGGCTCCTGGCCGGCGAGGCCAGGGCCAGGCACGTCCACACCCAGCGGGGCGCCGCCGACGACGTCCTGGCCACCTGGCGGGGCCTGCTCGGCCACGCCATGTGGGTCGTCCCCGGCGAGGAGGCCATCACCGCCGGCTGGTTCGGCCCCGAGGTGACCGACGACGCCCGGGCCCGCGTCGGCGACGTCGTCGCCGCCGCCCACGGCCTCATCGGCGTCGTCCAGCGCGAGGTCGACCCCACCCAGGCCATCCTCACCGGCCACCACGGCTCCATGACCCCCGCCGAGCAGCTGGTCCCGTTCCTGGAGATCCGCCGCTAGCCGGCGTCGGGCCCCGGGTCGGCCGCTAGGAGCGGCCTCTGGCGACCCGGCGGGCGGCGAGGGCGACCCCGGTGAGCAGGAGGGCGACCGGGAGGGCGCACCCGCCGCCACGCATGCGGGCCCGCGGGCTGCCCGGGCCGGCGATCGGCGCCTCGTCGGCGTAGTTGGCGTCCTCCTGCCAGTCGGGCACGCCGTCCCTGTCCCTGTCCCTGTCCCTGTCCATGACGTCCTCCACCCCTCGGCGGGTCGGGACCGGCCCCGGCCGCCACCGTGGCGGCGCCAATGCTAACCCGCCGGCCCCGACAGCGGTCAGGCCTCGTCCCCAC
>CALGFH010000008.1 GCA_937881255.1 uncultured Actinomycetes bacterium | reverse complement strand
GTCGAGCACCATGTCTCGGCGCTGCTGGCCAAGCTGGGTGCCGGCTCGCGCCGGGAGGCGGCCGCGGCCGCCCGCCGGCTCGGGATCGCCCCGGTCAAGAATTAGGGGTGCCAGGCCCCTGACCTAGGGGCATCCCCCCGATCCCTGCCCGGAGGGCGGCGACCTAGGGTCGCGGTGAACCGGCCCCCGAGGTGGGCCGCGAGCGGGGAGGACCCCATGGACATCGCCACCATCAAGCAACGCCAGCAGGCCGCCTGGGCCTCCGGCGACTACTCGGCCGTCGGCACCCGGCTGCTGCTCACCGCCGAGCTGCTGTGCGAGTCGGTCGACCTGCGCGCCGGGGAGCGGGTCCTGGACGTGGCCTGCGGCAACGGCAACGCCAGCCTGGCCGCGGCCCGCCGCTTCTGCCAGGTCACCGGGGTCGACTACGTCCCGTCCCTGCTGGAGCGGGCCCGCCAGCGCGCCACCGCCGAGGGGCTGGAGGTGACCTTTCAGGAGGCCGACGCCGAGGACCTGCCCTTCCCCGACGGCTCCTTCGACGTGGTCCTGTCGACCTGCGGGGCCATGTTCGCCCCCGACCAGGAGCAGACCGCCGCCGAGCTGCTGCGGGTCTGCCGGCCCGGCGGCCGCATCGGCATGGTCAACTGGGTCCCCGACGGCTATGTCGGCGAGCTGTTCCGAGCCATCGGCCGCCACCTGCCACCCCCGCCGGGGGTGCGGCCGCCGGTGCTGTGGGGCAGCGCGGACCGGCTGCGGGAGCTGTTCGGCCCCGAGGTGGACATCACCGCCCCCCGCCGGACCTTTCTGTGGCGGTTCCCCTCGGCCGAGCACCAGGCGGAGTTCTTCGCCACCTTCTACGGCCCCACCAACCGAGCCCTGGCCGCGCTGGGAGCGGACGGCGCCGCCGCCCTCAAGGCCGACATGGTCAAGGTGGCCGACAGCTTCGACGTCTCCGACGACGACACCCTGGTCCTGCGCCAGGACTACCTGGAGCCGGTCATCCGCAAGCCCTAGGCGGGTCAGCGGGCGGCGGCCCGCTCCCGTTCGGCCGCGATGCCGTCGACCAGGCCGAGCAGCTCCTTGACGTCAAGGGGCTTGGTCAGGAACCCGCGGACGCCCTCGCCGAGGAGGCGTTCGATCAGGGCCGGCCGGGCGTCGGCGCTGAGGATCGCGACCGGGATGTCGGCGGTCGCCGGGCTGGACCACAGCCGGCGCAGGACCGCCTCGCCGGGCATGTCGGGGAGGTGGAGGTCGAGCAGGATCAGGTCCGGATGGTGCTGGCCGGCCAGGTCGAGGCCGAGCTGGGGCCGCATGGCCGAGATCAGCCGGACCCCGGGCCGGTGGCCGAGGACCCGCTCGACCAGCTGGAGGTTGGACAGGTTGTCCTCGATGTAGAGGACGGTGAGGTCCGGCCCGGTCCGGTCGGCCTGCTCGGCGGCCGGGGCCGGGGCCGGTCCCCCGTCCAGCTGGCGCTCGGCCTGCTGGACGGGGGCCTCGGCCAGCGGGAGCTCGATCCAGAAGCTGCTCCCCTGGCCGACGATGGTCGACACCTCCAGGTTGCCGCCCATCGCCTCGGCCAGGCGCTTGGACAGCGGCAGGCCCAGCCCGGTGCCCTCGATGGCGCTGGGCTGGCTGGCCACCCGCTCGAAGGGGACGAACAGCCGCCCGATGGCCTCGGGCGGGATGCCCAGCCCGGTGTCGGTGACCCTGATGCGGAGCCGCTCCTCGGGCACCGGCTCGCAGTCCAGCTGAACGCTGCCGCCCTCGCGGTTGTACTTCACGGCGTTGGAGAGCAGGTTCAGCAGGACCTGCTTGAGCCGCTGACGGTCACCGAGGACGTGGGTGGTGCAGGCCAGGCTGGGCCCGGCCAGCACGATGTGGTGCTGGTCGGCCAGCGGCCGGATCAGGCTGACCGTCTCGGCGGCCACGTCGGCCAGGGCGACCGGCTCCAGCGACAGGGTCAGCCGTCCCGCCTCGATGGCGGCGATGTCCAGCACCTCGTTGATGAGGCTGAGCAGGTGCCGCGCCCCCGACATGATGTGGCCGAGGTTGTCGCGCTGCTCGTCCCCCAGGTCGTCCAGGTCCAGCAGCTGGGCGAAGCCGAGGATGGCGTTCAGCGGCGTGCGCAGCTCGTGGCTCATCCGCGACAGGTACTCGCTCTTGGCCTCGTTGGCCTGCTCGGCGGCGAGCTTGGCCAGGCGCAGGTCCTCCTCCAGGGCGGCCTGGCCGGTCACGTCGCGGGAGACGACCAGCAGGCCATCGGGCGTGGCCAGGGGCCGGCTGTGCGCCTCCAGGGTGACCCAGTGCCCCTCGGCGTGGCGGACCCGGACCCGCACTTCGGCGCTCTCGTCCTGGCCGGTGAGCACGCGGCGCTGGGTCGCCCGGAACTGCTCCAGGTCATCGGGATGGACGAACTCCGAGCTGAGGGCGCTGCGGCCGACCCGTTGGTCCGGCGGCCGCCCGAGGATCCGCTCGGCCGCCGGGCTCACCGACCGCATACGGCCCCCGGCGTCCAGGATCGTGATGATGTCGGGTGACGCCTTGATGACCGCCTGGAGGGTCGCCTCCCGCTCCCGGATGGCGTCGTCGGCCTGCCTGCGCTCGGTCACGTCCATGGCGTAGCTGAGGGTGTCGGCCAGGGCGCCGTCGTCGTCGTAGACGAACCGGGTCACGCCGTACAGCCAGCGGTAGCCGTCCTGGAGGAGGAAGCGGTAGTCCTGCTCCAGCTGCGGTGCCCGCTCGGCGATCGCCCGCTCGAGCATGGCCGTGAAGCGCTCGCGGTCCTCGGGGTGGAGCTGGGCGGTCCAGAAGCCGGGCGTCCCCAGCACCTGGGCCTGGGTGTAGCCGAACAGCCGCTCGACGTTGCCGCTGATGTAGCGCTCGCCGCTGCCGCCCAGCAGCCCGCGGAACATCACCATCGGGCTCCAGGCGACGATGTGCTCCAGCAGGGCCTGGGCGTCCCGCAGGGCCTGCTCGCGCTCGCCCGGCAGCACCGCGGCCCGCTCCAGGCCGCGTCCCAGCTCCCCCAGCGCGTCGCCGTCGGGCAGCGCCGGGAGCAGCGGGAGCCCGCCGGCCAGCCGCTCGGCGTTCTGCTCCAGCCGGGCCGTCCGCCGGGTCACGCCGGAGGTGAACAGCAGCACGGCCGCGATCCCGCCGGCGATCCCCAGCAGCACGCTCAGCCCGATCGCGCCAAGGGCCAGGGTGCGGGCCCGGCGGGCCTCGGCCTGCCGGGCGGAGAGCAGGCGCTGCTCGGTGTCCTCCATCGCCTGCAGCCGCCCGATCAGGGCGTCGCCGGTGTTCTTGTTCTGGTCGAGCAGCTCTTGCCGGGTCGCCGCCGGCCGGTTCGCCCGGACGTTGGCGACCAGCGCCTCCAGGATGCCCGCCCGCTGGTCGACCAGGGCCCTGACCCGCTCGACGTGGTCCACCTGCCCCGGGTTGTCGCTGACCAGGCCGCCCAGCTCGACGACGGCCTCCGGCAGCTCCCGCCGGGCGTTCTCGTACGAGGTGAGGTACCGGCGCTCCCCGGTCAGCACGTACCCGTCACCCCGGCCTGGACCAGGATGCGGACCTCGGCGATCTGGCGCTCCACCTCGACGGTGTGCAGCACCGCCCCCTGGGCCCGCCGGTCCTGGGCCAGCGCGACCCCGAACCCCACCGTGGCCAGCAGCAGCGCCAGCAACGGGATGGCCACCACGACCAGCCCCTTGGCCCGCAGCGGCAGGTCGGCCCAGGCCCGCCCGATCCGACGTCGGTTGCTCATGTGACTCAGATGTCGGAACGCGCCGTGCGGACTTGAGCGTTCGGCCGCGGATGTGACCGTTCTGCGCCGCCGGGCGCTTGGCTACCGGCCGTCCCGGCGCGGGGTGGCGGGCGCCGAGGCGGCCGACGACCCGGGCATGCGGCGCATGACGTTGAGCCGGCGCAGGCTGGCGGCCTGCTGCAGCTGCTCGGCCAGGTTGTCGAGCAGGCTGCTGGCCGGGACCGCCGGCTCGGCCGCCAGACGCTCGATCAGCCCGTCCACCATCACGTGCACGAGCCGTTCGACCTCGGGGTCGACGGCCGCGACCGGCTGGTCGGGCAGCATCCTGGGCGTGTTACCAACTCGGGCCATTGTGGGACCAGTGTACCCCGCCCGGGGCGCGGGCCTGTCCCGAGCCCTGACGCGGCCGTGGACGGCGCCCGGCAGGACGCGCATGATGAGCCCTCAGCGGCCGTTCACCTACCACCCCAGTGTCCTCAGGAGGCAGACGCATGCCCGACCACGGCATCGTGGTCGTCGGCGCATCCGCCGGCGGCGTGGAGGCGCTCGCCGACCTGGCCGCCTCGCTGCCGGACGACCTCCAGGCAGCCGTGTTCGTGGTCCTCCACCTGCCGGCCACCGGGACCAGCGCCCTGCCCGAGATCCTGCGCCGCCGTGGCCCACTGCCCGCCGCCCACGTCAAGGACGGCGAGCCGATCCGGCCCGGCAACATCTACGTCGCCCCGCCCGATCACCATGTCCTGCTGCGCACCGGCCAGGTGCACCTCTCCCGCGGGCCGCGCGAGAACGGCCACCGGCCCGCCATCGACCCGTTGTTCCGCAGCGCCGCCCGCGAGTACGCGGACCGTGTGATCGGCGTCGTCCTCTCGGGTGCCCTGGACGACGGGACCGCCGGGCTGCTGGCCATCAAGTCGCGGGGGGGCATGGCCGTCGTCCAGGATCCCGCGGACGCGCTCTACCCCGGGATGCCGGGCAACGCGCTCGAGCATGTGCAGGCCGATCACGTCGTCGCCGCCGCGTCCGTGGGCAAGCTCCTGGCCAGGCTGACCACCGACCTGGCCGAGACGCGACCAGCCCCGGTCCCGGCCGACATGCGGGCGGAGGTCGAGATGGAGGGGTTCTCATTGGAAGCCGTCGAGAACGAGCACCCGGGGAAGCCGTCGGGGTTCTCGTGCCCGGACTGCAACGGCGTGCTCTGGCAGATCCGGGACGGCGGCCTGGAGCGGTACCGCTGCCGGGTCGGCCACGCCTGGTCGCCGGAGAGCCTCCTCATCCAGCAGAGCGAGGCCCTGGAGGCGGCCCTGTGGGTCGCGCTGCGAAGCCTGGAGGAGCGGGCCGCGCTCTCCAGGCGGCTGGCCGAGCCGGCCCGCCGCCGCGGGCACTCGATCACCGCCACCCGGTTCGAGGAGCAGGCGGCCGAGGCCCAGCAGGCCGCCCGGCTGGTCCGTGACCTGCTGCTGGCCCGGGAGAACTTCGCCACCGCGCGGCCGCTGGCCGGCGACCGCCCCGGGTCGGCCGGGCTGCCGTCAACCGAGGCGAGCGGTGGCTGAGCCGCCGGCCAACCGGGACCTGGAGGTCCTGCTCGACTACCTGCGGCGCTCCCGCGGGTTCGACTTCACCGGCTACAAGCGGACCAGCTTGAGCCGCCGCATCGAGCGGCGCATCCAGGATGTCGGGGCCGACGGTTACCTGGGCTACCTGGACCACCTCGAGGTCGACCCCGACGAGTTCACCCAGCTGTTCAACACCATCCTGCTCAACGTGACCAGCTTCTTCCGGGACCCGCCGGCCTGGG
>CALGFH010000007.1 GCA_937881255.1 uncultured Actinomycetes bacterium | reverse complement strand
GTCTACAAGCCGGGCCACGTCAAGCTCCGCCCCGAGCTCCTCAACGAGCTCCAGCAGGCCGTCGGTGAGAAGGTCGGCAAGGACCGCCCCTTCGACCTGGTCTTCCACGGCGGGTCGGGGTCGCTGCTGGCCGAGATCCGCGAGGCCATCGGCTACGGCGTCATCAAGATGAACGTCGACACCGACACCCAGTACGCCCTGACCCGGCCGATCGTCGACCATATGTTCAAGAACTACGACGGCGTGCTCAAGGTCGACGGCGACGTCGGGGTGAAGAAGACCTACGACCCGCGGACCTACATGGCCAAGGCCGAGGGGTCGATGGCCGCCCGGGTCGTGCAGGCCTGCGAAGACCTCCAGTCGGCCGGGAACTCGATGGCCGGCGCCTGACCCGGGCGGTGCCGACCCGGCCCCTTGGCTCGACCGGCCTGACAGTCAGCCCGGTCGGGCTCGGCCTGGCCGCGCTCGGCCGGCCGGCCTACATCGACCTCGGCCGCGACGCCGACCTGGGCGCCGACCGCGGGGTCGAGGCGCTGGAGCGGCGCTGCCACCAGGTGCTGGACGCGGCCTTCGAGCACGGGGTGCGCTACCTGGACGCGGCCCGCTCCTACGGCCGGGCCGAGGCGTTCCTGGCCAGCTGGCTGGCGGCCCGGGGGCTCGACCCGGACGAGGTCACGGTCGGCTCCAAGTGGGGCTACACCTACGTCGGGGACTGGCGCATGGACGCCGAGACCCACGAGGTCAAGGACCACTCCCTGGCCGCCCTGACCCGCCAGGCGGGCGAGACCCGGGCCCTGCTCGACGGCCACCTCGACCTGTACCAGGTCCACTCGGCCACCCTGGACTCCGGTGTGCTCGAGGACCGGGCGGTGCTGGCCGAGCTGGCCCGCCTCCGCGACGCCGGGGTGGTGATCGGCCTCTCCTCGAGCGGGCCCGGCCAGGCCGACACCATCCGCCGCGCCCTCGAGGTGACCGCCGCCGGGGCGGCCCCGTTCGCCTGCGTGCAGGCCACCTGGAACCTGCTGGAGCCGTCGGCCGGCCCGGCCCTGGCCGAGGCCAGCGCGGCCGGCTGGGGGGTGATCGTCAAGGAGGCGGTGGCCAACGGCCGGCTCACCCCCCACGGGCAGGGCCCGGCCGCGGCCGTCCTCGGGCGGGTCGCGGCCAGGCACGGGACCGGGGTGGACGCGGTCGCCCTGGCCGCCGTGCTCGCCAACCCCTGGGCCGACGTGGTCCTGTCCGGGGCGGTCACCCCCGCCCAGCTGACCTCCAACCTGGCCGCCCTCCGGGTCGAGCTCGACCCGGGAGAGCTGGCCGAGCTGGCCACGCTGGCCGAGCCCCCGGAGCGCTACTGGGAGGAGCGGGCCGGCCTCTCCTGGTCCTGAGCCGCCGCGGGGCTCAGCTCCCCGGCGGGAGGTTGGCCACCGGGTCGCCGTTGGCCTGGGCGGCCACCCAGTCGCGCAGGCCGACCCCGCCGCTCTCCAGCGAGTAGAAGTCGGGGCTGGGCAGGGCGCAGTGGGCCGAGCCGTCGAGCAGGCAGGAGCGGAAGTTGGGGCTGCCGGCCCGGATGGCGGCCAGGTTGCCGAGCAGGGCCTGGCTGAAGGTCCCGGCGCCCCCGGCGGCCTCGTGGAACGCCCGCTGGACGCTGTCCTCGGTGAAGTTGACCTGGGCGAAGGTCGCCCGTGGGTAGTGGGCGGCGACGGCCTGGTAGAAGCGGGGCATGGTGAAGCGGGCCCGCGGGATCGCCCGCACGCCCGGCACCCAGTCGGGCAGCAGCCGGTCGGCCCCCCACAGCTCCCGGAGGTCGGTCGGCTGGCTGAACAGGTAGCCGAGGGAGTCGCCGAGCTGGGCCACCTGGGCCTCCGGGTACTGGCGGAGGATCCTCGGGGCGTGCAGGATCGAGCCGATGCTGCCGGCGCTGCAGCCGGCCACGAACACCCGGCGCGGGCCCGGCACCCGCCGGAACATCCAGTCGAGGGCGGCGCTGGCGTTGACGTGGCCACGGTGGTGGACGGTGACCGCCCGGCCGTCGGCGGCCCGGTAGGTGCGGACGGCGTCGCCGGCGAAGACGTCGCCGGTGCAGGAGGGGACGAACAGCGCCGACCAGCCGTGGAAGGGGTTGCGGGGGTCGTCCAGGTCGAGCACGCCGGCGGCCCGCGACGGGTCGTCGCCGGCGTCCACCCGGTCGTCGAACAGTCCCGCGCCCGGCGCGCACGACCGGTAGTCCCAGCAGCCGCCGCCGCCCTCGAAGAACACCAGCAGCCGGTCGGGCGCGCCCATCCGGGCCCAGAATGCGAACCGCCCCCCGCGCCCGCAGCGCGTGCGCCCACCCGGCTCGACCCGCTCCCAGACGGCCGGCGCGGTGGCCGCCGGGGCCGTGGTCGCGGCCCGCCCGGGGGCGGCCGGGTCGCCGCCGCCGGCCGACCCGGCCAGGGCGGCCAGCGCGACGGCCACGGCCACCAGCCCGACCCCGGCGGCCAGCCTGGCCCGGCCGCCGACGCGACGCCATGCGGTCATCGGCCCACCATAGAGCACCCCGGCGCGGTTGAATGGCCGGGGCGCGACGGGAGGAGGCCGAGGTGGACCTGGGGCTTGGCGGGAAGGTGGCGCTGGTGACGGCGTCGTCCAAGGGGCTGGGGCGGGCCAGCGCGCTGGCCCTCAGCCAGGAGGGGGCCAAGGTGGTGCTGTGCGCCCGCGACCGGGCGGCCCTGGAGGAGACGGCCGCGGCCATGCCCGGCGAGGCCCTGGCCGTGCCGGCCGACGTCACCGACCCGGCGACCCCGCGACGGCTGGCCGAGGCGGCCGTCGACCGCTTCGGCGGGCTGCACGTGCTGGTCGCCAACGCCGGCGGGCCGCCCCCGGCCCGGGCCCTTGAGGTCGACGACCAGGCGCTCCAGGCCGCCCTCCAGGCCAATCTGCTCAGCTCGATCCGGCTCGTCCAGGCGGCCCTGCCCCAGATGCGGGCCGCCGGCTGGGGCCGCATCTGCCTGATCACCTCCAAGGCGGTCAAGGAGCCGATCCCGGCCCTGGCCCTGTCCAACACCGCCCGGACCGGCCTGTGGGCGTGGGCCAAGACGGCCGCCGCCGACCTGTTCGACGAGGGCATCACCCTCAACCTGGCCTGCCCGGGGACCCACGACACCGACCGGGCCAGGCAGGCCGGCATGCTGGGCGACGGCCCGGTCGGCGACCCGGCCGACTTCGGCAAGGTGGTGTGCTTCCTGTGCTCGGCCCCGGCCCGGTTCGTCAGCGGGACCGCCCTCCAGGTCGACGGGGCCACCACCAGGGGACTGCTGTGAGAGGAGCCGACATGACCGTCACCGTCGCCGGGTCCGGGGCGGCCACCGCCGTCCCCGACACCGCCCTGCTCCAGCTGGGGGTGGAGAGCCGCGGGTCGACCCCGGCCGAGGCCCTTGACGTCTGCGGGCGCGCCCTCGACCAGATCCTGGCCGCCCTGGACGCCGAGGGCGTCGAGCCGGCCCGGCGCGCCACCAGCGGCCTGGAGCTGCACGAGGACTGGGAGACCCGGCAGCCCGGCCGGGGCCCGGTCGCCTACCTGGCCGGGGCCCGGCTCACCGTCCGCCTGGACCGGCCGGCCCGGGCCGGGCAGGTGGCCGCGGCCGCGGTGGCGGCCGCCGGGGACGCGGCCAGGGTCCACGGGCTCGAGCTGGTGGTCGGCGACCCGGCGGCGGTGGCCGCCGCGGCCAGGGACGCCGCCTGGCGGGACGCGCTGGCCCGGGCCGGGCAGTACGCGGCCCGGGCCGGCTCGGCCCTCGGCCCGGTCCTGGAGATCAAGGATGCGCCCCCGCCACCCCCCGACGCCCGCCCGATGCGCCTGCTGGCCGCCGAGGCCGCCCCCGGAGGCCCGGCCGTCGAGCCGGGCGAGACCACCGTCTGGGCCGCCGTCACCGTCACCTGGGCCCTGGAGCCCGGCCCGGGCCCTGGCTAGGCGGCCGCAGCCACAGCGACCGCCAGCGGGTGCCGGCAGGCCGGGTCGCGCCGCTCACCGCCATCGTCCTGGCCACACGCAGCACACCTCCCCAGCGCTACCGCAGGGGCCAGTGTGGCCGGCCCGCTTCCCGACAACGTACGGGCCAACCCGCCAGCACCAGGTCGTTGCCGAGCACTAGGCTGGGCAGGTGAACGACAAGCGGCGATTCCAGCTGGCCGCCAGCGGCGACCCACAGATGGTGGTGCTGGTTGAGGGGAGCAGCGACCAGGTCGCGCTCGAGACGCTCGCGGATCGCCGTGGTCGCGATCTTGCCGCTGCGGGCATCGCCGTGGTGCCGATGGGCGGGGCCAGGAACATCCGGCGCTTCCTGGAGCAGTTCGGTCCTCGGGGGTTGAACCTCGGACTGGCGGGCCTGTGTGACGCCGGTGAGGAGGGCGACTTCCGGCGCGGTCTGGAGTGGGCCGGCCTCGGTTCCGACCTCGGTCGGGCCGAGATGGAAGCACTCGGGTTCTACGTCTGCGTGGCCGACCTGGAGGACGAGCTGATCCGCTGCCTGGGCGCCGCCGCGGTGGAGCAGGTCGTCGAGGCCCAGGGCGAGCTTGGATCCTTCCGCACGTTCCAGCGGCAGCCGGCGTGGCGAGCACGGCCCAGCCAGGAGCAGCTTCGGCGCTTCATCGGCACCCACAGCGGCCGCAAGATCCGCTACGCGCGGTTGCTGGTCGACGCGCTGGAGCTCACGAGCGTGCCCCGGCCGCTCGACCGGGTCGTGGGCTAGCCGCCCTCGAGCAGCGCCTTGGCGGCCACCAGGTCGGGGGTGCCGAAACCCTCCTCGAACTGGTCGAAGAGCCGCCGCAGGCGGGCACGGTCGGCCTCGGGCGGGATGCCGTCGGGCAGCCGGCAGCGGCGCAGGGCCGCCCGCAGCTCGGCCGACCTGGCGCCGTGGCCGGAGGCCAGCTCCATGGCCCGGCCGTAGGCCTCGGCCGCCTGGCCGGCCTGTCCCGCCCCGGCCAGCAGGTCGCCGTGGATGCGGTGGAGCTCGGGGAGGTAGTAGAAGGGCCGCTCGGTCCCGACCATCCGGATCGCCTCCTCGACCACCACCAGCCCCTCCGGCGGGCCGGCGGTCGCGGCCAGGCCCTCGGCCAGCAGCCCCAGGTAGTAGGGGTGGTCGAGCTCGGCGCCGGTGGCCAGGTACCCGGCCAGCCCGGCCCGGAGCTGCTCAACGCCGGCACCGTCGCCCGCCGTCACGGCCACCGCCCAGCCGCCCAGGATGGCCGCCTGGGCGGCCCGGATCGGGAAGCCGTGCTCGCTCGCGGTCGCCATCGCCCGCCCGGCCCAGCGCAGCGTGGCCGCCGCCTCGCCCCGGTACTGGTGCAGGTAGGCGAGCTGCGTCTCGGCGCTGGCCAGGCTGTAGGGGTGGGCAACGGCCAGGGCCCTGGCCTGCTCGGCATGGTCGAGGGCGCGGTCCGGGTGGCCCAGGAACCACAGGGCCAGGGCCGCCCAGTAGTGGCAGGAGACGGCCGGGTGCTCCCCGTAGGGCGCCAGATAGGTGGGGTCGACGGCGTGGCCGTCGCCCTCGTCGAACAGGGCCAGCCCCCGCTCGGCGTA
>CALGFH010000006.1 GCA_937881255.1 uncultured Actinomycetes bacterium | reverse complement strand
GCGGACGACGTCGAAGAGGATGCCGGCCCCGAGGGCGAGCAGCAGCAGGGGCCAGACCCACTGCAGGCGCAGGGCCTGGTCGGCCCGGCCGAGGAGGAACAGCAGGCCGAGGCCGGTGAAGGCGAACCCGAAGGTCAGGGAGATCGGGTCGAGCTCGTGGCGGCGGGTCATGGTGCCTCCGTGGTGGTGGTCGGGGCCGGGGCGGGGCGCCCGGCGAAGGTGTCCTCGAACGGGCCGGCCACCTGGAAGGGGCGGGGGTCGCTGGCCCGGCGGACCTCGATCACGCCGTAGCCGGCCATCAGGTCGAGCTCGACGGTGGGGGCGGCGCCCTCGGCCGGGGCCTCGGCGGCCGGCTCGGTGACCGCCGAGTCGACCTGGGCGCCGCTCTCGACGTGGTCGAGCAGGTCGATGGCGCCGACCCCGACCCGCCCCCGGACCTCGGCCGCGACCTCGTCGGGCAGCACCACCAGGACCCGCCCGCCGGCCACGCTGGCCTCGACGGGCGGGGCGCCAGGGCCGAAGTCGACCTTGGACAGGTCGAGGATCAGCTCGCCCCCGGCCAGGCGGTAGGGGGAGCGGACCTCGGCCGGGGTGGTGGGCTGGAACAGGCGCTCGGCCACCCCGCCCTCGACCGGCACCGGGCCGGCCAGGGCGGTCAGGGCGACCACCGGCACGGCCAGCAGGCCGACCGGGATCAGCCCCCAGGCCCGGCCCCACCAGGTGCCGACCAGCAGGCCGCCGCCGAGCACGGTCAGGAACACGGCCAGCACCTGCCCGAGGGAGAGGTCGAGCACGTCCATGTTGTTGAGGACCAGGGCCAGGCCGGTCACGATCAGGGCGACCGCGAAGGTCAGCGGGCCGAGAAAGGGCCGCCGGCGCGGCCGGCGCGGGGGCGGGGCGCCCCAGGCGGCCGCGCGGTCGGGCGGTGGCGGGGGCTCCCACACGGGCACGTCCGGCGGCAGGGCGATGGCGCCCTGGCCAGGGGCCGGCGGCGGGCCGAGCGGCTCGGTCGTGGTGGTGTCCGGCGACGCCGCCGGGAGCGGGGTGGTGGTGGTCGCGACGGCACCCGGGCCGGGACCGCCGCCGGGCGGTGGCGGCCGCCGGTCGGTGGCCTCGGCGGGGTCGTCCTGGCGGAACAGGAAGACCCCGAAGGCGATCAGGACGATCGCCCAGATCACCCCCGGCTCGGAGAAGGCGCTGGCCAGGATGGCCACGGCCAGCAGGATCAGGGCGACCCCGAGGTAGCCGCGAATGCCGCTCGGGGGGCGGCGGAGCACGTCGCCGGCCAGCGACTGCTGGCTCCCCTCGACCGGGACCAGCAGCCAGGCGATCAGGTAGGCGAGCGCGCCGAAGCCGCCGAAGGGGACCAGGATGACGAAGCCGATGCGGACGATCCAGGGCTCGATGCCCAGGTAGGCGGCGATGCCGCTGGCCACGCCGGCCAGCACCTTGTTGTCGGTGCGCCGGGTCAGCCGCCGGACCACCCCCGGCGCGGGCCCGGGAGCGGCCGCCGCCGGCGGCGGCTCGATCGGCGGCGGCGGTGGCGGGGCGGGCGGAAGGGGCGGAGGCGGAGGTGGCGCCTGATCCCCTGGTGGGGCTTCGGGGGGACGCTCGGGCATGTGGCTGCTCCTCGTGAAGGTTGTCGCTCTGGGGGCAGCCTGCTCCCCCGCCGGGGCGCTCGCCATCGGGGATCACCCTCGCCGATCCCCGACCCGGGCCGCCACCGGTCAGGGTCGACCCCCATGGCCGGGCGGTCCGGCGCGTGCCACCATGGCCCGGAGGCACCGATCCGAACTTGGAGGCGAGCTCCCACGGCGACCCAGGTCCCCCAGCGGCCGGCCAGCTCGCCGGCGATCGTCCGCAGCCGCGACAACCGCGTGCTGCTGGGCGTGGCCGGCGGGCTCGGCGAACGGCTCGGCGTCGACCCGGTCCTGATCCGGGTCGCCTTCGCCGTGCTGGCCATCGCCGGCGGCTCCGGGGTGGTCCTCTACCTGCTGGCCTGGGCGGTCTCGGTCGAGCCGGAGGACGACCCGGCCGGGCCTCGGCCGGTCCGGCGGCCGGCGGCCAGGCAGGCCTTCGCCCTCGGGCTGGTCGTGCTCGGGACCCTGCTGCTGCTGCGCGAGGTCGGCCTGTGGTTCGGCGACCAGATCGTCTGGCCGATCGCCCTGGCCGCGGCCGGCTCGGCGGTCATCTGGGCCCGCAGCGACGACCGCGACCGGGCCCGCTGGGCCCGCATCCCCGGCAACCCGATCGAGGCCATGTTCACCGGCCGGGTCGGCCTGATCCGGATCGTGGTCGGCGGGCTGCTGGTGGCCAGCGGCCTCGGCCTCGGGTTCGCCAACACCGGGGCCGACCTGGCCGCGGCCGGCAACGCCCTGCTCGGGGTGGCCATCACCGTGATCGGGCTCGGCCTGATCTTCGGCCCCTGGGCGACCCGGCTGGTCCACCAGCTGGCCGAGGAGCGCCGCGGCCGGATCCGCTCCGAGGCCCGGGCCGAGATGGCCGCCCACCTGCACGACTCGGTGCTCCACACCCTGGCCCTGATCCAGCGGGCCGACGCCTCGCCCGAGGTCGTCGGCCTGGCCCGCCGGCAGGAGCGGGAGCTGCGGGCCTGGCTGTACCGGGCCCCGGTGCCGCCCGAGGGCCGGCTGCGGCTGGCTGTCGAGGCGATCGCCGGCCGGGTCGAGCAGCGCCACAACGTGCCCGTGGACATCGTGGTCGTCGGCGACGCCCCCCTCGACGACGCCGGCCGGGCCCTGGTCGACGCCTGCCAGGAGGCCGCCTTCAACGCCGCCCGGCACTCGGGGTCGCCCCTGGTCTCGGTGTACGTCGAGGTGGAGCCGGACGAGCTCACCGGGTTCGTGCGCGACGAGGGCAAGGGCTTCGACCCCGACCAGGTGCCGACCGACCGGCGCGGCATCGCCGACTCCATCCGCGGCCGGATCCGGCGCCACGGCGGCTCCGTCTCGATCGTCTCCAGCCCCGGCGAGGGCACCGAGGTCCAGCTGCGCCTGCCGAGGAGCCAAGGATGATCAGGGTCTTTCTCGTTGACGACCACCACTTCTTCCTGTCGGGGCTCCGGGCCGAGCTGGGCTCCGAGTTCGAGATCGTGGGCGAGGCCGGCGAGGTGGACGCGGCCGTCGACGGCATCCGGCGGACCCGCCCGGACGTGGTCCTGCTCGACGTGCACCTGCCCGGCGGGGGCGGCAAGGCGGTCCTGGAGGCGGTCCGCCAGACCGACCAGGACATCCGCTTCCTGGCCCTGTCGGTGTCGGACGCGGCCGAGGACGTCATCGGGGTGATCCGGGCCGGGGCCCGCGGGTACGTGACCAAGACGATCTCCCCGCCCGACCTGGCCGCCGCCATCCGCCGGGTCCAGGCCGACGACGCCGTGTTCTCCCCGCGCCTGGCCGGGTTCGTGCTCGACGCCTTCCACGGCGACCTGACCGGGGTGGTCGACCCGGAGCTGGACCAGCTGACCGCCCGCGAGCGCGAGGTGCTGCGCCACATCGCCCGCGGCTTCACCTACAAGGAGGTCGCGCGCCGCCTGCACCTGTCGGTCAAGACGGTCGAGACCCACGTGTCGTCGGTGCTGCGGAAGCTCCAGCTCTCCAGCCGCCACGAGCTGACCCGCTGGGCCAGCGACCGACGGCTGGTCTGAGGGCGTTCGTCACGGTTCCCACACATTTTTTGATACGTGATTGCCTGATTCAGCGTTGATCGGCATGCTTGTCCGAGACGGGTCCGTCGACCGGACCTGTCCGGTGGGACCCCGAGCCGGAGAAACTGCGATGAAGCAGCAGGCCGAGCTGGCACTGGCCGACCTCCCGGTCGCCCCTTCGCCCCTGCGCCTGGTCGCCGCCCGCGGCGCCCGGCTCGCCGAGCTGGCCGCCCCGGCCCCGGTCCCGGTCCAGGCCCCGACCATCCGGACCCTGTTCCCGGCCATCCACCATGTCCAGCCCGACCGCTCGGCCGCCGCCCGGGCGCTGGCCCTGTGGGCCGCGACCAGGCGCGCCGCCGACCTGGGCCGGCGCAACGCCGCCTCCAACCTCTGGTCGCGGCGCTGGTCCCGGCCGGCCGCCCTGACCGGGCCGGAGGCCGTCGTCCCGGTCGACCGCTTCGTCGCCTACCTGGAGGAGGCCGAGCGCGCCTTCCCCCAGGACTCCCCCGCCGACCTGCTCTCGCGCATCCGCAACACCTACTACTCGGGCTTCCTGGTCTCCCAGCTGCTGCCCGACTCGCGGGCCCACGGGAGCCGGACCCTGCACGGCAACCCGCGGCTGGGACGGGCCGCCCACCGCCACCTGACGGCCAGGGCCGACGAGAACGGCGTCGGCGACAACCCGTCGCCGTACGTCCTGCTGCCCTCCGGCGAGCAGGTGGACATCGGCCACCTCTTCCTGGGCCTGGAGGCCCTGCTGCACCCGCGCACCACCGTGCCCTTCTCGGCCTACGGGGTGCCCAACATCGACGCCACCGGCTGGGTGGCCGACGTCGGGATGGCCTCGGTCTGGACCACCAAGCACGCCGAGGGCGCCCCCGACCCCAGGGTCTCGCGCCGCCTGCCCGCGGCCGACCCGGACGCCTACTTCCTGATGTCGGCCCCCGACGCCGACCTGCTCGGCGACATCGACGTGTTCGCCGTGCGGGCCCAGTGGGCGCTGGCCGCCGGCCAGCCCCTCTCGGCCGCCCTGCGCGGCTACTACCTGGGCCACCCGGGCCGGCCGCCGGGGATCCGCTGGCGCTGGCGGGCGTTCGCGTCGGTCAACCGCCTCGCCTACCGCCGGGCGGGCGGCCGCATCGCCTGGGACCCGGCGTGGTGGCCGGGCTGGGTCCGGCGCATCGACCGCTTCAACGACGTCTACGGAGCCGGGGTGACCGGCTCCCTCTGGGGGACGCTCACCCGCCCGGCCTGCCGCGCCTGGCCCGAGACCCCGTACATGCTGGCCGTGTTCCTGGCCTGGGCCCAGCCCCTGCTCGAGGCCGAACTGGCCGCCTGGTCCTGACAGCCAGGATCCTGAAGGCGGGACTCCTGACCGCCGGGATCTGACGGCCGGGGATCCTGACCGCCGGGGTCCTGGGCCCTGTGGACAGCCGCAGGACTCGTTCCCGGGGCTCGGTTACCCTCCCGGAAGGGGCCCCATTACCGGCGGCTGGGGGTGAGGCGTGCCCATCACCGGCGGCTGGAGGCGCGGCGCGCCCATCACCGGCGGCTGGAGGCGCGGCGCGCCCGTACCGGCAGCTGGGGTGCGGCGCACCCGTACCGGCGGCTGGGGGTGCGGCGTGCCCGGCCGCCCTAGTCGCAGGGCGGCAGGGTCGTGGTCGTGGTGGTCGACCCGCCGGTGGTGGTGGTCGTGGTCGTCGACGAGGTCGTGGTGGTCGACCCACCCGTGGTGCTGGTGGTGGTCGGCTGGCACGGCTCGGTGGTGGTGGTCGGCGGCCCGGTGGTGGTCGGCGGGCGGGTCGTGGTCGGCGTCGGCCGCCGGGTGGTCGTGGTCGGGGGGTCGGTGGTGGTGGTCGGCCGGCGGGTCGTGGTGGTCGGGCCGGAGGCGGG
>CALGFH010000005.1 GCA_937881255.1 uncultured Actinomycetes bacterium | reverse complement strand
CCGGCCGGGGCGTCCTCCGGCGCGGCCGGGCCGAAGTCGCCGACCAGCTGGACCTCGGTGCGGAGGGTGATGCCGAGCTCGTCGCGGGCCCGGCGCATGGCCCGGCGGATGAGGACGAGCACGTCGGCGGCGGTGGCGCCGTCGGCGGCGACGATGAAGTTGGCGTGGACCTCGCTGACCCTGGCCCCGCCGGAGGCCTCGCCCTTCATGCCGAGCAGCTCGACCACCCGGCCGGCGGCCATCTCGGCCGGGTTGGCGAACACGCTGCCGCAGTTGGGCTGGTTCACCGGCTGGTTGTCGCGCCGCCAGCGGCGGGCCTCGTCGATCTCGGCCCGGACGGTGGCCTCGGGGGCCGGGGTGAGGGCGAACCGGGCCGCGGTCACCACCGCCCCGGCCGGGAGGGCCGAGCGCCGGTAGCTGAGGCCCAGCTCGTCGGGCTTCATGCGCACCGCCCGGCCGGCCGGCTCGCCGGTCAGGTGGAACACGTCGGCCCAGAGCAGGCGGTCGGCCAGCTCGCTGCCGTGGGCGCCGGCGTTCATCCGGACCCCGCCGCCGACGGTGCCCGGGATGGCCACCGCGAACGCGATCCCGCCCAGCGACGCCTTGGCCGAGCGGGCGGCCAGGCTCGGCAGGGGCGTGGCCGCCCCGGCCTCCAGCTCGGTGCCCTCGACCTCGACCCGCCGGAAGCGCTGGCCCAGGTGGAGGACGATCCCCGGCCAGCCGCCGTCGGCGACCAGCATGTTCGACCCCCGCCCGACGACCAGCAGCGGCACCCCGGTGGCCCCGAGCACCTCCGCCAGCGCGGCCAGGTCGTCCAGCTCCTCGGCCCGCAGGAACACCGCCGCCGGCCCGCCCAGCCGGAAGGTGGTCAGCGGCGCCAGGGACAGGTCGCGGCTGACCCGCCCCGGGCAGCGCGCCTCCAGCTCCCCCGCCGCCGCCTCCAGCGCCGCCGGGTCCACCGGCCCGACCGGCGCCGGCATCGGCGGCCACCCGGCCTCCGGGGTACCAACCTGGCGGTCCCCCGGGCCCGCCTGGCCCACCGGGAGACCACCCCGGCGGTCCCCCGGGCCCCCCCGGCCGGCGGTCATGGGTCTCCACCCTCCGCCGGGCGCTGCGCCCCCCTGGGGGGAAGCGTAGCCGACCGGCCAGGTGGGGGTCCTGGGCTGTCCACAGCCCCCCGGTCGGGTACGGACCCTGGGCGGTCCACGGCCTCTGCCCCGGTAGCTCCTTCCCCGCCGGCTCCTCCCCCACCGGGAGATCCCAGCAGGGGGGCGAGCTCGTCGGCGAGGGTGGTGATGTCGCCGGCGCCCAGGGTGAGGACCAGGTCGCCCGGCTCGACCAGGGAGGCGACCCGGGCGGCGAGGGCGGAGCGCTCGGGCTCGTAGACGCAGTCGAGGTCGGGGCGGGCGTGCTTGGCCGCGCCGGCGACCAGGGCGCCGTCGACGCCCGGTTCGGGGTCCTCCCTGGCCGCGTAGACGTCGGTCACCACCACCAGGTCGGCCGCGGCCAGGGCCCGCCCGAAGTCGGCCGCGAACAGCCGGGTCCGCGAGTACAGGTGGGGCTGGAACACGGCCACCACCCGCTTCCAGGGACCCAGTCTGGCCGCGGCCAGGGCGGCCGCCACCTTGGGCGGGTTGTGGGCATAGTCGTCGATCACCGTGACCCCGCCGACCTCGGCCCGCAGGTGGAAGCGCCTGGCCGCGCCCGTGAACCCGGCCAGGCCGGCCACCGCGGCGTCGAACGGTGCTCCGACGGCCAGGGCGGCGGCGGTCGCTCCCAGGGCGTTCTGCACGTTATGGCGGCCGGGCACGGCCAGGGTCACCTGGCCGAGCGGCCGCTCGGCGGCGATGACCGTGAAGCGCGAGCTCCAGGCGTCGAGGGCCAGGACCTCGCCCCTGACCTCGGCCCCGGCGGCGAACCCGTAGGTGACCACCTGGCCGCGGACGACGTCGGCCAGGCCGAGGGCGCCGGGGTCGTCGGCGCAGAGCACGGCCGTGCCGTCGGGCGGGAGCCGTCCGACAAAGGACCGGAAGGCGGCCGTCACCGCCGCCAGGTCGCCCCAGTGGTCGAGGTGGTCGGCCTCGACGTTGGTGACCACGGCGACCGTCGGGTCCAGCTCCAGGAACGACCCGTCGGACTCGTCGGCCTCGGCCACGAAGTGGGGGCCGCTCCCGGCGGCGGCGTTGACGCCGCTGGACTTGAAGTCGCCGCCGACGGCGTAGGACGGGTCGAGCCCGGCCGCCTCCAGGATGGCCACGACCATCCCGGTGGTGGTGGTCTTGCCGTGGGTGCCGGCGACCGCGATGCCGTCCCGGCCCGCCATCAGCAGGGCCAGCAGCTGGGCCCGGCCGAGGACGGGGATGTCGAGGATCCTGGCCGCGACCAGCTCGGGGTTGGTGGCCCGGATGGCGGTCGAGGCGACCACCAGGTCGGGCCGGCCCAGCCGGGCGCCGTCGTGCCCCGCCCAGACCTCGGCCCCGAGGGCCCGCAGCGCCTCCAGGGTGGCCGACTCGCTCCGGTCCGACCCGGTGACCCGGTGCCCCCCGGCCAGCAGCAGCCGGGCCAGCCCGCTCATCCCGGCCCCGCCCACCCCGACCAGGTGCACGACCTGGGGCCCACGCTCGAGCCCCCGCGTCCTGGGCCGGGTCCCCCGGTGGGGGAGCGTAGCCGATCGGTCGGTCGGGTGGACGTCGTTGTCCACAGGCGGCCGGTCCCACCCGGCGCGCGTCCCGCCACGGGCGTCCCCCCCGACCGGCCCCGGGCCGCTCATGGCCCGGCGTCCTGGTCGTCCGGGGGGCGGTCGCGGGCCTCGGGGGGGTCCGGGGAACCGCCGGGGTGGTCCCCCGGTGAGCCGGCGGAGGGGTCCGGGGGCGGGGGGCCGCCAGGGTGGTCGCCCGGTGGATCAGACGGGCCCGGGGGGCCGGCGGGGTGGTCCCCCGGTGAGCCGGGGGGCCGCCTGGCGTGGCCGTTGGTGGAGGCGTCCCCGGCGCGGCCGCGGGCCGGGGTCTCGGGAGGGGGGTCGTCGGGGGTGGAGAACAGCTCGCCGGCTGCCGTGTCGGCGCGGGCCGGGGGCGGGGTGCCGCTCCCCCGCTGGCCGGCCGGGTGGGCCTTGCGGTCGATCGGAGGGTAGGCCTCCATGCGCTTGGTGCGGCGGTCGACCCGGCGCTGGACGGCCGGGCCGCCGGCCGGGGTGCCGGCGGCCTCGAACCAGCCGGTGGCCTCGCGGTCGACCGGGACGGCGGCCGCGGCCACCTCGGCCAGGAACTGCTCCCTGCTGGCGCGGCCGGAGGCCTCGACGACCAGGGCGGCCAGCTCCTCGGCGGCGGCCGGGTGGGCCTGGGCGCGCATGCCCTCGGCCATGGCGGCGAGGCGGCCGGGGTCGGCCAGCAGCGGGGCCACGGTGGCGACCACGGCCGGGCCGTCGAGGGTGGCGTCGTCGGCCACCACGGCCCCGCCCCCGGCCGCGACAGCGCGGGCGTTGGCCGCCTGGTGGTCGGCGGTGGCGTGCGGCAGCGGGACCATCACCGCCGGCATGCCGGCGGCGGTCAGCTCGGCCACGGTGATGGCCCCGGCCCTGGTCATGGCCAGGTCGGCGGCGGCGTAGGCCAGGTCCATGCGGTCGACGAACGGGACGATCCTGACCAACAGCCCCCGCCCGTCGGGGTCGGCCCCGGCCCAGGCGGCGCGGACGTCGGCCTCGTCCCGGCGCCCGCAGGCGTGCAGGACCTGGACGGCGGCCGGGTCGGGCCAGTGGGCGGTGGCCTCGACCACCGCCTGGTTGATGCGGCGCGCCCCCTGGCTGCCGCCGAACACGAACAGGGTCCGCCGGCCGGGGTCGAGCCCGAAGGCGGCCACCGCCTCCTCGCGCAGGGCGGCCCGGTCGAGGCGGGCCAGCTCGGGGCGGACCGGGTTGCCGACCACGGTGGTGCGGTCGGGCGGGAAGGCCGCGGCGGCGGCGTCCACCCCGACCGCGATCCGGCTGGCCACCCTGGCGGCCAGGCGGTTGGCGATCCCGGGCACGGCGTTCTGCTCGTGCAGGACGACCGGCACCCCCTCCATCCGGGCGGCCAGGGCCACCGGCAGGGTGACGTAGCCGCCCATGCCGCAGACCACGTCGAAGCGGTGCTCGCGGAGCAGCCGGCGGGCCGCGAAGGTGCCGTTGACGGCCGCGAACGGGGCCTTCAGGGTCTCGGCGGCCAGCCGGCGCGACAGGGGCAGGATCGGCAGCAGGTCGAGGGCGAAGCCGGCCTCGGGCACCGCCCGGGTCTCGATCCCCCTGGTCGTGCCGGCGAAGCGGACGGTCGCCTCCGGGTCGTGCTGGACGATCGTGCGGGCAAGGGCCAGCCCGGGGAACACGTGCCCGCCGGTGCCCCCGGCCGCGACCAGCAACGACAGCCCCGGCCGGTCCTCGACCGGCGGCAGGCCCTCCGGCCCAGGGGCCGGC
>CALGFH010000004.1 GCA_937881255.1 uncultured Actinomycetes bacterium | reverse complement strand
TGCCGCTGGTGTCGACGGCCAGGACGACAGCCAGCTGCGAGCGCGCGCCACCTTGCTGCTCCCCGACCGGAGCAGCTCCGGTGATGTCGACCGGGCTCCCGTTGATGGTGGCCGAGAAGTCGTCCTGGGTGGGCTGCAGGCTCGGGTCCCACGCGTCGCCCGACATGGCGACGGTGATCCCGATCTTCCCCTTGCCCGGGGTGGTCTCCCGGAAGTCGACCTTGAGGTCGTCGTTCTCCTGGGCGGCGGCGACCCCCGTGATCCCGTACAGCGCCAGGAGGAGCCCGGCGAGCAGCAGGGCCCCGGTCCGGGCGGTTCGGCGACTCATCGACGCATCGCCAGGGGGACCGTGCCGTTGTCGGAGATGAACAGGTCGCCGTCGAACAGGACGCCGTGGTCGCTGAGCCGGTCCAGGAACCGGGGGCGGAGGCCGGTGGGCTGGATGACGCCGCGGAAGCGGCCGTTCTCGTCGATGCCGGCCTTGTAGTCGAAGGTGTAGATGTCCTGGAGGGTGATGACGTCGCCCTCCATGCCCACGATCTCGGTGATGTGGGTGAGGCGGCGGCTGCCGTCCTTGAGCCGTGACTGGTGGACGATCAGGTTGATGGCCGAGGAGATCTGCTCGCGGATGGCCCGGACCGGGATGTCGACCCCGGCCATCAGGACCATCGTCTCCAGCCGCGACAGCACGTCGCGGGGCGAGTTGGCGTGGACGGTGGTCAGCGAGCCGTCGTGGCCGGTGTTCATCGCCTGGAGCATGTCGAGGGCCTCGCCGCCCCTGACCTCGCCGACCACGATCCGGTCGGGGCGCATCCGCAGGGCGTTGCGGACCAGGTCGCGGATGGTGACCTCACCGCGACCCTCGATGTTGGGCGGGCGGTACTCGAGCCGCAGCCAGTGCGGCTGGCGGAGCTGGAGCTCGGCCGCGTCCTCGATGGTGACGATCCGCTCGTCGGCCGGCAGCCAGGACGAGAGCACGTTGAGGGTGGTCGTCTTGCCGGCACCGGCGCCGCCGGCGACCAGGATGTTCAGCCGGCCGGAGACCGCCCGGGCCAGGAACTTGGCCGCCTTGGCCGACATGGTGCCGAAGGTGATCAGGTCGTCGGCCTGGAAGGGGTCGGGGGCGAACTTCCGCACGGTCAGGTAGGGGCCGCCGTTGACGCACAGCGGCGAGATGACGGCGTTGATCCGGGAGCCGTCGGGCAGCCGCGCGTCGACGTACGGGGAGCTCTCGTCGATCCGCCGGCCGACCAGGCCGACCATCTTGTCGATCACCCGGCGCAGGTGGGTCTCGTCGACGAAGCGGCCCTCGGCCGGGTAGATGCGGCCCTCCCGCTCCAGGTAGATCACGTCGGGCGCGTTGACCATGATCTCGGTGACGCTGGGGTCGCGCAGGAACGGCTCGATCGGCCCGAAGCCGAGCACGTCGTCGGCGATCTCGGAGACCAGCCGCCGGCGCTCGTCCCTGGTGAGGGGCGTCTCCTCCTCCTCCAGGGCCCGCTGGAGCATCTCCCGGACCTTGTCGTGGAGCTGGTCCGACGACATCTCGGTGTCGTACAGGCGGGGGCCGAGCGCCTCGACCAGCGCCCGGTGGACCTTCTGGCGCAGCTCGGCCAGGGGGTCGGGCCTGGACCGGTGCAGCTGCCGCTGGTCGGGCTCGCGGGGCGCGGACTGGGGCAGCACCCCGGCGGTCCTGGCCCGGGCGAGCCGCTCGTGGAGCGAGGACATCGGCGGCTCCTAGGATCGGGCGAACAGCGACCGGCGCTGCTTCTTGGTCCGGCCTGCCGGCTGGCTCTCGACGACCAGGGCGGCGATCCGGCGGATCGACTCGGCCACCGGCCCCTTCGGCTCCTCCAGCATGATCGGGCTGCCCTTGTTCACCGAGAGCGGGACCGACCGGGAGGACGGGATGGTCGCGTCGACCGACGAGCTGAGCAGCTTCTCCACGTCGGGCAGGCGCAGGCCGACCTTGGAGTCGGCCCGGTTGACCACCACCCGGATGCGGTTCTTGGGGAAGTGCAGCAGCTCCATGGTCTGCAGGGTCAGCTTCAGGTTCTTGATGCTCGGCACGTCGAGGGTGGCCAGCATGACCAGCCAGTCCGACTCGTCGAAGGCGCCCAGCACCGGCTCGGAGAACGCCGGCGGCGTGTCGATCACCACGTAGTCGAAGGCGCTGCGGAGCAGCTTGAGGATGCTCCCGATGGTGCCGGGGTTGATGGTGTCGGCGACGGTCGGCTCGGTCGGCGCGACCAGCGTCCAGATGCCGGAGTCGTGGCGGGTCAGGAACGACTTCAGGGTCAGGGCGTCCAGCCCTGGGCTCTGGGCGGCGTCGTAGATGGTGTGCGAGGGGAACAGGTGCAGCATGATGGCCACGTCGCCGAAGTGGAGGTCGAGGTCGACCAGGGCGACCTCGGCGCCGCTGCGGCTGAGGGCGACGGCCAGGTTGGTCGAGAGGAACGTCTTGCCGCAGCCGCCCTTGGAGCTGAACACGGTGACGACCCGGCCCGGGCTCCGTCCCTCGCCCGGGTCGGAGGTGGGGGCGCCGCCGCCGAGCCGCCCGCGGAGGACCCTGGCGATCTCGATCGCCTTGGCCGCGGCCGTGCGCACGGCGTTCTCGTCGCTGGCCGAGGAGAGGATGTCCTTGATCCCGACCTTGAGCGCCTGGCGGATCAGCTCGCCGGACTCCTGGCGCCGGATCAGCAGCACCGAGACGTCGGGCGTGCCCTGCTGGAGGGCACCGGCCAGGGCGAGCGCGTCCCGGTCGCCGAGGCTCGGCCCGAAGATGGCGGCGAGCACCTCCCGGCCCTCGGCGGCCACGGCCGCCATGGCCTCGTCGGGGTCGGCGGCCCGGATCACCCGGTCGGTCAGCCCCGAGAGGGCGTTGGCCAGCCAGGTGGCGTACCCGTCATGTGGTTCGACGATGAGGACGGCCATCGCTACTCCTGGTCCTCTGGGAAGACGTTGCCGTCGGTGATGCCCGGCTGGGGACTCCTCGTCACCGGGTCCGCGTTCCGTGGCATCAGCGTCAGGTAGATCTCGCCGTCCTCGGCCGCGTGCACCACGCGCTCGACGTGCTGCTCCTTGATCGCCAGGGTGATCGCGGTGAGATTCTGGGCTCCCTTGCCCTGGTTGACCCGGCCGCCGCCGCCCTGCGCGGTCCTGGTGGTGAGGGCGGTCGCCCCGACCGCGAGCACCCGGACGTTCTGGAGCAGGAACCGGGTCGCGTTGGTGCCGTTTCCGGTCGGCAGGGTGAGCACCATGCCGACGTTGTCTCCCGGGGTCACGAAGCCGGCCACCTGCCTGGTCACGTCCAGCCCGATCGAGAGCGCCTGGTGCTTCTCGGGGATCGGCAGCAGGCCCCGGCCGGAGATCTCCTCGGTCTCGACCCAGCGCGACGCCAGCAGCTGCTCACCCTTGACGATGTCGACCGCGGCGAACTTCCCCTCCAGCTGGGCCACGCTGCGGAAGGCGCCGGGGACGGCGCTCTTACGAGGCACGGTCCTCGGGACGATCCGCCCGCCGGTCTCGGCATCCTCGCCGCTGGTACCGGCCTGGATGGTCTCCTTGGCCACCAGGACGACTACCGGGTCCTGGTCGGCGATGGCCCGGCGGTCGGCCCCGTTGACGTAGACGACCAGGGCCGCCGTCGCCACCAGGGCGAGCACGACCGCGATGAGGATGGCCAGAACTCTGCTTTGCATACGTGCGCCTCGCTGCTAGCAGCCGCCCGGGCCCACCGGGGCGGAGAGCTGCTCGATCCGCATGGTCGCCCGCGCCGTGCCCGTCTGCCATGACGGCGGGTTGGGCATGAACGGGATGGCCAGGTTGAGTGGGTAGTCGAAGGTGACGGTCAGGGTGCCACCGACCACGTCGTCGGTGGAGAAGACACAGTTGTCGAGGTCGCCGAGCCCCCCGTCCTGCTGGACGGCCTGCCAGAACGAGGTGCCGCCACCGACGTCAGCCCAGTTGTCGATGCCGACAACCGCCATCCTGGCCCCCTCGCGGGCGGCGTTGGTGGCCTGGATCCGGGTGTTGAAGGCGAGGCCGAACTCGATGATGCCGAACAGCAGCAGGACGAGCAGGGGGAGGAGCAGCGCGAACTCGACCGCGGCCGCGCCCTCCTCATCCCGTTGAGCCATCACGCGCGGATCAAGGTCCCGCGGGCGAGCAGTCCTCGGGCGCCGGCTCGGTGGCGACACAGTCGCCGACATCGGTGTACTTGGTCTGGACCGCGTTGAACAGCGCGTAGAAGCCTCCAACGAGCAGCAAGGCGATGATGGCGACCATGAGCGCGTACTCAACCGCGGTCACACCAGCTTCGCGCACCTGTTGCCCGCCAAGGCGGGCTCGCACGTGCGCGTATGTCGCGGAGAGATACCCCAGCACGAGGACCGGCCCCCTTAGGTTCCTCTACAGGTCAGTGCTTCTGGACACGGTTGGAAGCCATGCCGGCGGGGGGCTCAACGCCTGCCCCGCCGGCATGACAAACCGCTAGCAGCCCGCCGTTCCAGCAGTGCTCACGTCCACGACACAGTCGCCCGTGTCGTTGAACGCGGTCGACACGTTCTCGAACAGGAGGAAGAACCCAGCCACCATGAGCAAGGCGATGATCGCGACCATGAGCGCGTACTCGACCGCGGTGACTCCGTCTTCACGCGTCCGGAGCTCCGCCACCTTCGTGCGAACGTAGTTGAACGTCGTGCTCAGCAGGAGCATTCGTCTGCACCTCCTTCCCCCCGCAAGGGGCCACCGGCGGCGCGGCGGCCCAACGACTTCTGTCCCGCTGGTGCAACGTTTGCTTGGCATCGGGGAAACCCGGCAATTGCGGGCGTGCCTCGCTAACGCATTGCAGGGGAACCTAGTCGCCCAAGGGGGCAGATGCCCATCGGGTCTGGTGCAGATCGGACCTCCGTACAATTGCCCACCCGTCCGTGTCCACTCAACAACCCACATCCTCGTACGCCTGGGCGGCGCACTCGGCGTCGCGGTCGAAGCGCTCCTGGACGGCGTCGAACAGGGCGACGGCCCCGCCGACGAGCAGCAGCACGATGACGGCGGCCATGAGGGCGTACTCCACCGAGGTCACGCCGCGCTCCCACCAGCTGGGTTCCCGCATCCTCAACCTCGACTACAGCGAGAGGGCCAGGTCGTCGGCGGGCTGGGTGGCCACGGTCAGGCGGCGTCTGGTCACCGAGGGCGGTGAGGACGGGTCGTCCGGGTCCTCACCACCCGGCTGGAGGCCTCCCCCACCCTGCTCGAACCGTCCGGGGGCCGGTGGCGTGCCCGGGCGGGCCGAGATCACCAGCGGCTCCAGGGCGTCGATCAGCTTGCCGGGCAGGCGGCCGAGGCTGGCCTGCTGGCGCAGCACGGCCAGGGCGTCGCGCTCGGACATGGCCGGGCGGTGGGGCCGGGGCCGGGTGAGCGCCGCCCAGGTGTCGACCACGCCGAGGATCTGGGCGCCGAAGGGCACCTGGCGGCCGCGGAGGCCGCGCGGGTAGCCGGAGCCGTCGAGGCGCTCGTGGTGGGCCCTGACGGCGGCCACGGGCAGGCCGACCCGGGCCATCGGCTCCAGGATGTCGCCGGAGATGTCGGCGTGCCCCTGCAGCACCTTGATCGCGTCCGGCTCCAGCGGGCCGCGCGGGGCCAGCAGGTCGGAGGGCAGGACCAGCATCCCGATGTCGAGGAACAGCCCGGCCAGCTCCATGCCCCTGACCCGAAGGGGCGGCCAGCCGAGGGCGTCGGTCAGGTCGCGGGTGATCGAGGCGACCCGGCGCGAGTGGCCCTCGCGGCCCGGCCCGGCGGCCTCGGCGCTCCCGATCATCGTGCCCAGGATCACCTGGAGCGAGTGCGACAGCGAGTCCCTGGCCTGGCGCAGGTGCTCGCGCTCCTCGGACCGGCTGACCCTGGCCACCGCCGTCTCGGTCCGCAGCAGCGCCTCCTCGGCGGCCTCGGTGACGGCCCGGAGCTGGGCCAGCGGCGAGGCCGGCTCGGAACGGTCCTGGCCGCGGCCCGAGCGGCGCCCCCGCATCGACGAGGTGACCCGGTCGACCAGGTCGTCGCCGTTGCAGGGGTAGGTGAGCAGGTCGGTGACGCCCAGGGCCAGGGCCGGGGTCACGTCGACCGAGGCGTCCCGGCTGGCCATCCCGAGCACCGGCACGGTGGTCGGGCCGTCACCCAGGCGGCCGAGCACCGGCGCCCAGCGCTCCACCTCGTCGAGGGGCACGACCACCAGGGCCGGCCACTGGGCGTCGACGCTGCGCAGCGCCTCGACGTTCTCCTTGACCAGGGCGCAGGCAAGCCCGGCATGGGCCAGGGCATCCCGTGCCCAGGGCCCGATCCCTTCAGCGGCGTCGAGGACGAGCACGTGGGCCGGCACCGGAAGCTCCAAGATCGGCTGCTAACTGAACAGCATTCAGCCCGATGCTACGGCCTTGGGTGCGGCGCCCCTATGCCCCGATCTGTTGACCCCTGCTCCCTATTTCTGCGCAGATGCTCGGGAACGCGTCGAAACCCGGACACGCTGGGTGGTGCGCGCTACCTAGGGGGCTCGACCAGGCGGATCCGCATGGCTTCCCGCACCGCGTCCACCCGGTTGTTGACGTGGAGCTTGCGGTAGATGTTGCCGATGTGGGTGTTGACCGTGCGCTCGGAGATGACCAGCTGGCTGGCGATCTGGCGCGAGGTCAGGCCCTCGGCGAGCAGGGCCAGGATCTCCCGCTCCCGCCCGGTGAGCAGGTAGTAGATGTCGGCCGCGGCCTTGGTCTCGTCGGCGTAGCGGTTGAACTGGTGCAGCAGCTTGCGGGCCTGGACCGGGTCCAGGAACGAGCCGCCGGCCGCCACCGCCTTGACCGCCGAGCGGATGTCGTCGAGCGTGGCCGACTTGGGCAGGTACCCCGAGGCACCGGCCTTGATGGCCTCGAAGATCGTCTCCTGGTCCTCGTGCACGGTCAGCACCACCACCCCGACCGATGGGTGGTCCTGGCGGATCTGCTTGGTCGCGCTGATCCCGTCGCGGCGGGGCATGTCGACGTCCATCAGGACGACGTCGGGCAGCAGGTCGGCGACCTGCTGGATGGCCTCGTTGCCGTCGGAGGCCTGCCCGATGACCTCGACCCCCTCGGCGTTCTCGCACAGCAGGACCACGCCGTGCCTGGTCACCGAGTGGTCGTCGACCACCAGGACCTTGGTCGGTGCGCCGTTCTCGTCGTTGTTCGCTTCGCTCACCTATGCCCCCTCGGCGGCCGGGGCCGGGACCTTGACCCAGAAGACCGTACCCTGTTCGTCGGCCCGCCCGCCGACCTCGCCGCCGAGCACCTGGGCATAGGCCTTGGCCAGGGTGAGGCCGAGCCCCGCCCCGGAGCCCCGCCGCTCCACCGGCTCGTCGGAGCGGGTGAAGGGCCGGAACAGCTGGCTGATCCGCTCGTTGGTGAGCCGCGAGCCGCCGTCGTGGACCTCCCAGCTGGTGCCCCCGGGGCCGGCGTCGACGGTGACCGTGACCATGCCGAGGCGCGGGCCGTAGGTGAGCCCGTTCTCGACCAGGGGGCGCAGGGCCAGCTTGACCAGCTCGGCGTCGCCGACGACCTCGCTGTCGACGTCGCCGGCGAAGCGGACCCGGACACCCTCGGTGCCGAGGTCGTCGACCAGGTTGAGGAGCACGTCCCGGGGCCGGAAGGGCCGGGCCAGGGCCTCGATCCCGCCGTTGACCCGGGCCAGCAGGAGGAAGTCCCTGACCAGGCCCTGGAGCCGGTCGGTCTGGGTGAGGACCAGGGAGAGGAACTGCTGGACCGTCTCGGTGTCGAGCTGGTCACCGCGTTGCAGGAGGGTGGAGACGAACCCACGGATGCAGGCCAGCGGCGTGTTGAGCTTGTGGGCGGCCAGGCCGAAGAGATCGCGGCCATCTTCCTCGAGCCCCAGCAGCGAAGGCGCCGTCGTCTGGCTCTGGGTCATAGGCTTGTCGTCCCCTCCGGTCGAGCGGCCAAGACTACTTGCGGACACAACCGGTCCCACGAGTGGTGCCGATTCTCACACTCTCAGCAGTCTGCATGCCACCATACCGACGATGAACCCCTCGGTATGACTACCCTCAACGTAGCCAATTCGGACTAACACCACGCTGTCCGCATCACGCGGAAGGCGGTGCGCCGACCAGCAGCGGCTGGCTCGTCGGCTTCTCGCTGCCGTCCGGGCCGGGCTCGTCGGTGATCGCGAACACCGTCCCCGGCTGGATCGGCACCTCGAACTCCAGGGCCTGGACGCCCTGGCGCCGCAGGGGCACGAAGACCAGCGCCTTCTGGGCCTGGGCGATGTCGCCCTGGGGAACGCCCCAGAGCTCGTAGACGCGGTCCCGGGCCAGCGGGGGCAGGCTCTCGATCAGGAGCACGCCCCGGTCCTGGCGGCTGGAGGCGATCACCGTGGCCTGCGCCCCCTCCGGCCCGGGCACCTCGTCCATCGTCACCAGGGAGGCGTTGGGGTCGTTGGCCAGCTGGGTCGCCCGCTCCAGGGCGGCCACCCGGTCGCGGATGGCGGCGTTCTCGTCGCGCAGGCTCAGGTTCCAGACCGACAGCACCGCCACCATCAGGATGGCGGCCGCGGCGGCCAGCCCCGGCAGCAGGCGCGGGCCGCGCCGTCCGCCCCGGGCCGGCCCGGCCGGGCGCTGGGTCGCGCCGCGGGGGGCCGCCTCCGGCTGGATCTCGCGCCGGATCCCCGCCCACAGGGTGTCCGGCGGGTCGACCGGAGGCGCGGCGTAGGCCAGCTCGCCGGCCACCGCCTCGAGCTCGCGCACGTTCGCCTCGCAGGTCGCGCAGCCGCCCAGGTGCCGCTGGAAGTCGTGCTCGTCGTCGGGCTCCAGCGCCCCCAGCACGTAGCCGGCCGCCAGCTCCTCGAACTCGCTGTGGCTCATTGGCGTGTCCACGGCTGCTGCTCCTCACGACCGGCGTCCGACAACGCCGCTTTCATCTTGCGCATGCCGGCCGCCATCCGGGTCTTCACCGTGCCAAGGGGCACCCCGACCAGGGTCGCGACCTCCCGCTGGGTGTAGCCGCCGAAGTAGGCCAGCAGCAGCGCCTCCCGCTGGGCCTCGGGCAGGTCCTTGAGCGCCGCCCGGACCTCGGCCCGGCGCTCGGTGGCCTCGACCTGCTCCTCGACCCGGGCCTTGGGGTCGGGGTCGGCCTCCAGCTCCAGCCCCTCGTCCGAGGTCCGCCAGCGGCGCAGCTTCTCCTCCCGCCGCACCACGTCGACGGCCCGGTGGTGGGTCATCGACAGCAGGTAGGTGGCGACCGTCCCCCGGTCAGCGTCGAACCGACGCGCGTCACGCCACAGCGAGAGGAACACCTCCTGCACGACATCCTGCGCCAACGTCTCCTCGGTCAGGATCCGCCGCGCGAGCGAGTAGGCGGCCCGCCCGTAGCGCCCGTAGAGCGCCTCCAGGGCGCCTGCGTCCCTCTGGGCGACGAGCTCGACCAGCTGGCCGTCCCGAAGACCCTGATAGGACGTTCCTCGCACGCGCTCAGGACCCTTCCTACTAGGTCTTCGTTGGCGGGCGCACGCCGGTTTGCCTGGCTCGCATCGGGCGCCAGCCGAGGCAAGCTAGCACACCAGCGTAGGATGGTTGAGGGAGCTGTTCCGGCGTTGCTATAGTGCTCGCCTCGCGCGGATGTGGCTCAGTTGGTAGAGCATCACCTTGCCAAGGTGAGGGTCGCGGGTTCGAGTCCCGTCATCCGCTCCCCGTCCTCACCGCCCTCCGGACCACCGGGGGGCGGCTCCACGAGGGCCGGCACGGCGGTGTGGCCGAGTGGTTCAGGCAAGGGTCTGCAAAACCCTGTACCCCGGTTCAATTCCGGGCACCGCCTCCACCCGTTCGCATATGATCGGGTTCTCCGGGCGCGTAGCTCAGCGGGAGAGCGCTTCCCTGACACGGAAGAGGTCACAGGTTCAAACCCTGTCGCGCCCACCACACCCCTCTGACCAGCCGAAACGCTGGTCAGCTTCGCGTCCGGGGCCGGTCTGGGTGGACGCATAACGGATGGACACCACTTAACTGTGCTACTTCTGCGGGCATGGACCATGCCGCGCCCAACCCCCTGCTCCGCTCCTTCGAGCGGCACCTGCGCGCCGAGAACCGCTCCGACCAGACGGTGGCCACCTACCTGATCGCCCTCCGCCAGGCCGAGGCATTCCTGACCGGGAGCCGGGGCACCACCCTCGCCGCCGCCGGCCGGGCCGACCTGGAGGCCTACCTGGGCGACCTGCTCCCCCGCCGGGCCGCCGCCACCGCCGCCACCTACTACAAGGTGCTCAAGCTGCTCTACCAGTGGCTCGAGGACGAAGACGAGCTCCCGGCCAGCCCGATGGCCAAGATGCGGCCGCCGATCGTGCCCGACCAGCCGGTGCCGGTGATCCCCGACGACGGCCTGCGCCGGCTCCTGGCCGCCTGCGCCGGCAAGGGCTTCGAGGCCCGCCGGGACACCGCCATGATCATGCTGCTGGTCGACACCGGCGCCCGCCGGGCCGAGCTGGTCGACCTCAAGCTCGCCCACGTCGACCTCGACCTGGATGTGCTGCTGGTGCTGGGCAAGGGCCGCCGCGAGCGGGCGCTGCCGTTCGGCCACAAGGCCGGTGCCGCCCTGGACCGCTACCTTCGCGCCCGGGCTCGCCACAAGGACGCCGCCCTCCCCTGGCTGTGGCTTGGGCTGCAGGGCCGGCTGACCCGATGGGGCCTGGTGCAGATGCTGCGACGCCGCGGCGAGCAGGCTGGCCTGCCCGGCCTGCACCCCCACCAGCTACGCCACACCTTCGCCCACCAGTGGCTAGCCGAAGGCGGCGGGGAGACCGACCT
>CALGFH010000003.1 GCA_937881255.1 uncultured Actinomycetes bacterium | reverse complement strand
GCGCTCGGGGGCTCGACCACCGAGCCGCCGACCTCGCCGCCCGCGGCCGTGGTGGTGGTGGCGCCGCCGGCCGAGGTGCCGACGGTGATCACGCCCTTCATGCCCTGGGTGACATGGGTCTGGCAGAAGAACGGATAGCTGCCGGCCTTGGGGAACTTGACCTGGCAGGAGTCCCCCACCTCGGCCATCTGCTCGGCCCCGCACTCCGAGTCGTCGAAACGGTCGTCTCCCTGCAGGTCCGAGCCATCGCCGGAAACCACAGGGTGGAGCACCCCGCCGGTGATCTCGAAGGTGACCGTCCCGCCGGGCCGCACGGCGGCGTTGGCCGGCTCCCACCTGTTGGCCTCGGTCCCCTCGATGGTGACCCGGTTCTGGGCGGCCTGGGCCGCGGCCGGGTCCCCGGCGGCGAGCACCAGCCCGGCCCCGAGGAGGACCAGGGCGACGGCCAGTGGGAGCAGACGGGGCAGGCGGCGGGCGACGGCGAGAGGCATGGGCTGCGTTGCGCTCCTGTCCGGTCTGGTGGTTCGGCTGGGCGGCGGGAATTGTAGCAAGCGAGACCCAGGTCAGGGGGCCGGGTAAAGCCGGCGGCGGTTCGCGCCGATGGTGATGAGGACCATCAGCGCTTCCGACTAGCCCACCCCGCACCAACGCGGTCACCTGACCGAGAAAGCTGGGCTCGGTAGTGTCTTCTCACGTGCAGCCCGTCCGGGTGCGCACGGCCGGTAGAGGCCGGCCTGCCCCGGTCACGGGTGTGTTCCTGCTTGTCGCGTCGCTGGTGCTGCTGGTCTCGCCGCCGTCAGCCCCGACCGGCGCCCGGTCCACCTCCCCGACTCCCCGTTCCTTCGCCGACGTGCTCGTCCAGGGCGACGCCGCGGCCGCCGCCGTGACCGCCGCCGGCGGCCGCCCGCTGGCCGCCCTGCCGATCGTCGGCGGCCTGCTCGCCCGGGTCCCGGAGGACCGGGCCGGCGAGCTGTCCTCCTCTCCCGGCGTCCGGGCCGTGACCGATGCCGACCGGCCACTCAAGGTCAGGGCCGCCGACCATGAACCCGCCCCGCCGGGTCCCGACGCCGGGGCTCCGGCCTCCGCCGCCGTCGCGGCCGCGACGGGGCGGGGCGTCGGGGTCGGGGTGCTCGACACCGGGATCGCGGCCAGCGGCGACCTGGCCGGGCGGGTGGTGGCCAGCGCCGACCTGTCCGGCGAGTGGAGCTTCACCGACTCCTACGGCCACGGCACCTTCATGGCCGGGCTGATCGCCGGGAGCGGCCAGGCCGGCGGGCCGGTCGGGGTCGCCCCCGGCGCCGACCTGGTCGACCTCAAGGTGGCCGGGGCCGACGGGGCCACCACCCTCGGCCAGGTCCTGGCCGCCCTCCAGCTCGCCGACGCGGCCCGCGACCGCTTCAACCTCCGGGTCCTCAACATCTCGCTCGGCGCCCCGGCCGACGACCCGGCCACCGCGCCCCTCACCGAGGCGGTCGAGCGGCTCTGGGCCGACGGGATCACCGTGGTCGCCGCCTCCGGCAACGAGGGCGGCGGGACCGAGGCCCCGGGGCTGGACCCGTACGTGCTCACCGTCGGCGCCGTCGACGGCGCCGGGGCGGTGCCGGCCTGGAGCAGCCGCGGCACCGACTTCGCCGGCCGGGCCAAGCCGGACCTGGTGGCCCCGGGCGTCGGCCTGGTCGGCCTGCGCGCCCCCGGCTCGACCATCGACCTGGCCAACCCGTCGGCCCGGGTGGGCGACCACCACTTCCGCGGGTCGGGCACCTCGATGTCGACCGCGGTGGTGGCCGGGGCCGCGGCCCTGGTGGCGGCCGAGCACCCGGACTGGGGACCGGACCGCATCAAGGCGGCCCTGACCGGCAGCGCCGACCCCATCGGGCAGCCCGGGTCGGGCGCCGGGGCCCTCGACCTGGGAGCGGCGCTGGGCACGGGCACGGTGCCGCCGGCCAACGCCGACCTGTTCCCGCTGCGGACGGTCGGCCGGGCCGGAGTGCCGCGCGACCCCGAAGCGGCCCACGGCCTGGACTGGCGGGCCGGCGGCGCCGACGGGCTCCGCTGGGCGCCGGCCACCGGCCTGCCCGGCGAGACGCCCGGGGCCGACGACACCGCAGCCTGGACGGCCCACCCCTGGCTGAGCGGCGGCTGGACCGCGGCCAGCTGGGCGTCCAAGAGCTGGGCGGCCCAGCAGTGGCTGGCCAGGGTCTGGGCGGCCAGGCGGTGGGCGGCCACCGGCCTGCCGTCGGCCGGCTGGGCCGCCCTCCAGTGGTCATGGGGCGGCCTGCGGGCCGCCGCCCTGGACGGGATCGGAGCCGTCGGGGCGGTCGACTGGCTGGCCCGCAGCTGGGCCGCCCGCAGCTGGGCCCAGCGGGCCTGGAGCTCTGGCGACCTGGCCGCCCGCAGCTGGGCGGCCAGGTCCTGGGCCGAGCTCGCCTGGGAGGCGCGGAGCTGGGCCGCCAGGAGCTGGGCGGCGATCGACTGGACGGCCAGGAGCTGGGCGTCGCGCCGCTGGACGGCCGGGGCCTGGGCGCTGGAGCCCGGGGGCTGAGAACGGAGGACTGAGGGCGCCCGGCCGGGCGCTGGAACGGCCCGGCCGGGCGGCGACGAGCCGAAGGGAGGGATGACCTTGAGGGGGCTGCCGCCGCGGCTCCGGTGGTTCATCGTGCTGGTGGCGACCGCTGGCCTGCTGGCCAGCGTCGCCGTCGTCCTGCTGGAACCGGGCAGCTGGGACCGGTCGGTGTGGCCCAGGCTGGCCGCCCTGCTGGTGCTCACGGCCGCCTCCGAGATCGCCGGGCTGCGCCTCCCCCACCGGGGCGCCCTGGAGATGCTGAACCTGTACGAGGGCATGGTGGTGGCCAACATCGCCCTGCTCCCGGCCGGCCAGGCCATCGCCGTGTCCCTTGGCGGGCTGCTGGTGGCCCAGGTGGTGCAGCGCCGGGCCCCGGTCAAGGCGGTCTTCAACCTCGGGATGTACGCCATCGCCCTGGCCCCGGCGATCGGCGTCTACCACCTGGTGGCCAGGGGCTCGGGGCCGCTCGGAGGCCGCGCGATGGTCGCCATGGCGGTCGGCGTCGCCGTCTTCACCCTGGTCAACCTGCTGCTCATCAGCAAGCTCCTGGCCGTGCTCGAGGACCGGCCGGTCCGGGACGTGGTCCAGGAGTCGTCCAAGCTCTCCACCCTGACGTTCCTCGGGAACTCGGCCGTCGGCCTGATCGGGGTGGTCCTGTACCTGCGGGAGCCGATGGCCCTGCCGGCGGTGCTGCTGCCAGCGGCCACCCTGTGGCTCGCCTACCGCCTGGCCGAGCGGCAGATGCGGGAGCGCGACCAGTTCCAGCACCTGTACGAGGTCGGCCAGGCCTTCGCCTCCTCGCTGGTGCTGGAGGAGGTGCTGCCCAACGTCCTGCCCAAGGTGGCCCGGCTGTTCGGGGCCGAGGAGGCCCACCTGCTGTTCGCCCAGGGGGCCGGGCGGCCGTTCGGGGCCATCCACGGCCCCGACGGCTTCCGCTTCGGCCCGGCCGACCCGGCCGACCTGGCCGCCCTGGCCCTGCTCGGCGAGGGCAACGGCCCGGTCGTCGGCCGGCCCGGCCAGGCCCCCGAAGGCTGGCGCGAGCTGCTGGTCGCGCCCCTGGTCGCCCAGGGCCGGCACCTGGGCGTGATCGTCCTCGGAAATCTTCGGAGCGACCGGCACGCCGAGGCGGGGGCGGGCATGCGGCTGGGCCGCCAGGACCTCCAGCTGCTCTCCCCGCTGGCCTCGGGCCTGGCCGTCACCCTGGGCAACGCCACCCAGGTGGCCCAGATCAAGGAGGAGAAGTCGACCCTGGAGCAGATCCTCGGGCTCTCCTCGGACGGCATCCTGCTGCTGGACGGCAAGGGCCGGGTCCGGGTCTGGAACCAGGCCATGGAGCGGATCACCGGGGTGCCGGGCGACGACGCGGTCGGCCTGCCCTACAACGAGCTGCTGGCCGGCCTCGACCACGACGGCAAGCTGATCCGGCTGGAGGACCTGCTGGCCGCGGCCACCCCGGCCGGCCCCCGGGCCTCGGCCGAGGTCCAGATCCGCACCTCCGAGGGCCTGGAGCGGTGGCTGCGCTGCAACCACTCGCTGCTCTACGAGGGCGGGGAGTGGACCACCGACGTGGTGATCGTCCACGACGTCACCCGCATCCGCCAGGCCGAGCGGGCCAAGACCGACTTCGTGGCCACCGTCTCCCACGAGCTGCGGACCCCGATCACCCCGATCAAGGGCTACGTGGAGATCCTCCAGGCCCGCGGGCCCAACCTGTCGGAGGACAAGCGCCAGGACATGCTGCGGATCGTGGCCGAGCGGGCCGACCACCTGGCCCGGCTGGTCGAGGACCTCCTGCTGGCCTCGCGGATCTCCTCGGAGCCGGGCGGCTCGGCCGTTGTCGGCATGCAGCGCGAGTGCACCGACCTGGCCGAGGCGGCCCGCCGGGCGGCCGCCGACTGGCTGCGCGGCCCCGAGAGCCGCCTGGAGCTGGAGCTGCCGCCGGGGCCGCTGGAGGTCGACGCCGACCCTCTGCGGCTGGTCCAGGTGCTGGCCAACCTCATCTCCAACGCCCACAAGTACTCCCCCACCGACCAGGAGGTGCGGCTGCGGGTGTGGCGCGACAACGGCTGGGCGATGGCCGCCGTGGCCGACCGGGGCCGCGGCATCCCCCGCGAGGAGCTCGACCGGGTGTTCGAGAAGTTCCACCGGGTCGAGGACCCGATGACCATGACCACCGGGGGCACCGGCCTCGGCCTCTACATCGCCCGCGAGCTGACCAGGGCCATGGGCGGCGAGATCGAGGCGACCAGCGCCCCCCGGCGCGGCTCGACCTTCACCGTCCGGCTGCCGATGGCCCGCAGCCGCGAGGGCGGCGAGGACGCCGGGGCCGGGCGCGACCGGGGCGACGACACCCAGCCGCCGGGGACCAGGGCCCGGCGGGCCGCCGACCCGCTGTGCCGCTGCTCCTAGCCCTGACGCTCCGCGGGCCGGTGGTGCACAATCCTCGCGTGGACAGATCCGGAGGGGAGCGGGGGGCCACCGCGGTCGCCTACGCGATCATGCTGGCCATCCTGGGGCTGCTGCTGGTCGCCGGGATCATGGTGCTCTCCGGGAGCGTCGAGACGGCCCTCAACGACGGGGCCGAGTGCGTGTCCAACCCGAGCGACTGCGGCGGCAGCGGTGGCGGGAATGGTAACGGCGGCGGCAATGGCGGGGGCAGCACGACCGTCACGACCGGCCCGGCACCGACGACCACGACCGGCCCGTCGCCGACCACCACGACCACCGGCTCCTGAGGGCGGCCGGCTACTCCCCGGCCAGGCGGCGCAGGCCGGTCGTGACCACCTGCTGGAGGCTCTCCAGCCGGGCCGCCAGCAGCTTGGCCCCCTGGTCGGACAGCCGGTAGGGGCGGCGGCGGTCGTCGGCCGGCAGGGCCTCGATCAGCCCCTGGTGCTGGAGCCGGGCCAGGGCGCCGTACAGGGTCCCCGGGCCGAGCAGCACCCCGGCGAACCGCTGGATGTCCTTGGTCATGGCGTAGCCGTGCTTGGGGCCGTCGGCCAGGCTCGACATCACCAGCAACGACGGGTCGTTGAACCGCCCGTGGTCGCCGAGGTCGTCAGCCGCCATGCACCCCTCCCCCGTGGGACGCTCGCCCCAGTGTCCGGCCCCCAACGGAACGGGTCAAGCACCCGGGCCGCGGCCGGCTCCTGACGCGAATCCTGCTACCTTGCCGCCAGGCCCGGGTTTGGGTGGCGGCCCGGGTGGTCAATCTGGCGGCAGGAACCGCCGTCGACGTCTCCAGGCGAGGTAGACGATGCGTATCAGGAAACGGCTGGCCCAGCTGGGGCTCATCATGGTGGCGCTGCCGCTGGTCGGTTGGGGCCTCGATCAGCTGGCCAAGCGGGCCGAGGAGCGCCGGCCCGGGTCGGGCAGGTGGCTCCGCACGGGCTCCGACTTCGCCCACGGCTTCGGCCGGGGGCCCCTCTCCTCGCGTCTGCGCACCCCGCGGCGCTAGCCTTGCCTCCCTGTCGGCAGAGGGAGGCGCATGAGGACGGCACCGCGCATCGGCTCGGGGTTGGTGGGATGGCGCCGGCTGACCGTGGTGGCCGCGCTGGCCAACGCGGTGGTGCTGTTCGGCTACGGCCTGACCAGGGGTGACCGCGAGGCCCTTGGCTTCGCCGTGGTCATGCTGGTCGGGGTCGGCCTGCTGCGGATCGGCAGCGGCATGCTCGGCCTGCTGGTGCTGGCGGCGCTGTTCGTCAACATCCAGTTCTGGATGTTCCCGGCGGCCAACGGCAACGCCACCTACCGGGTCGGCCTGGCCGACCTGCTGGTCCCGGCGTCGCTGGTCGCCTTCTCGCTGGCCGGCTTCATCGGCGCGGTGGCCGGGCTGGTCCATCTCCGCGACCCCGCGGCCGGGCGGGGCGCGGCCGCGCCCACCGGGATCCTGGCCGTGGTGTTCATCTTCACCAGCCTGGGGCTGGTCTGGGCCATGACCGACGCCGAGACCGAGGTCGTCCCGGAGGGGGCGCTCGAGGTCGAGACGACCAACGTGGCCTTCGTCCCCGACTCGCTGCGGGGCACCGGCGGCGAGCTGACGGTGGCCGTCCGGAACCGCGACCTGTTCTGGCACACCTTCACCATCGACGCCCTCGGGGTGGACCTCACAGCGCCGGTGGGCCGCCTGCGCTCGGTCACCTTCGAGGCCCAGCCCGGCACCTACTCCTATTACTGCCGCATCCCCGGGCACGCCACCCTGGGGATGCGCGGCACCATCACCGTCCGCTGACCCGGTATCGAGCGGGCCGCTCCTGGGTATTGCTTTCCTGGCGCCCCGGCTCTGAACGCTCCCCCGGGCAGGGCCGGGGCGTCACCCGATCTCGGACAGGGATACGGCGGATGGGGGGTGGTGGACGGCCGCCGGTCGTCGTGCAATGACGAGAATGAGCGATCACCCCATCCCACATCCGCGGCCGGTGACCCCGCGCCTGCGCGGCCGGCTCCACCAGATCGCGTTCCTGGCCTCGATCCCGGCCGGGGTGGCGCTGCTGCTGGCGGCCGGCTCGGGACGGGCCCGGCTGGCCGCCCTGGTCTACGTGGTCAGCCTGGTCGCCATGTTCGGGACCAGCGCCGCCCTGCACCGGCGCAAGTGGTCGGCCAGGGCCTGGCTGCGGATGGACCGGCTGGACCGGGCCATGATCTACGTGCTGATCGCGGGCAGCTACACGCCGGTGATCCTGCTGGCGCTCCGGCCCGGCTGGCGGGTCGCCCTGCTGGCCCTGGTCTGGACGGTGGCCGCCGCCGGGATCGTGCTGGTGCTGCTGCGGACGGCCAACCCGGTGGTCGGCCTGACCCGGATGGTCCTGTACCTGGGCCTTGGCTGGATCTCGGTCCTGCTCCTGCCCCAGCTGGTGGGCACGCTCGGCCTCGGCAAGGTCGCCCTGGCCATGGTCGGCGGGCTGTTCTACACCGCCGGGGTGATCGTGCTCATCCGCCAGCGCCCCGACCCCGTCCCGCAGGTGTTCGGCTACCACGAGGTGTGGCACGCCTTCACGGTCGCCGCCGGGGCCTGCCACTTCGCCTTCATCTGGCTGCTGGCCACCGCCGGCTGAGCCCCGGCGCCCGGGGGATGTCCCTGAGGCGCCCGGCCCGATCCCGGGGACGGGTCCAGGGTCGATCCCCGATGCCACCGGGCCACCGTTGGGCGACCCTGCCCGGGACGCACAGCGACGGCGGAGGGACCTCATGGGACAGCTCGCGGAAGGCCTGCTCGGGCTGGCCGGCTGGGCCGCCCTCGGAGTCCTGTTCATCCTCCCGGCCCTGGAGGCCCCGGCCTTCCTCGGGCTGGTCCTGCCCGGGGAGCTCGCCCTGCTGCTCGGGGGCGTGCTCGCCTCCCAGGGGCGCGTCCCGCTGGCCGCCGCCCTGGCCGTCGGCACCG
>CALGFH010000002.1 GCA_937881255.1 uncultured Actinomycetes bacterium | reverse complement strand
CCGGTGGCCGGGTCGACCCGGATGACGGTGCCGTCGAGTGTGACCGGGTCGGCGGCGGTGCGCAGGTCCTGGCTCCGCAGCGCGCCTCCCTCAGCGGTCGGCGGGGTCAGCGTGGCCCCGACCCCGCCCGGTGGGTCGCCGCAGGGGTTGAGCGGGCTCCCGGTCTGGCCGTAGTCGACGTATTCGAAGCTGGCACCGTCGCCGCCGCTGGCGTACAGGCGCCCGTCGGCGCCGAACTCCACGGCGCCGACCGAGTGGCTGGGGTACTGCTGGCACCAGTCTTCGACCAACACCTGCTCGGACCCGGTCATCGTGTTGCCGGCGGCTTGCAGGCGCGAGAGCCGCCCGCTGACCACGCAGCCGCCCTGGCCGGTCGAGCCGGGCGGGGTCGGGCAGGGGTCGGAGTAGACCCCGGGCGTCCCCCAGCGCGGCGCCGGGGCGCTCGACCCCAGCTGGTGGTCGTAGGTGTAGAGAACATAGACGTAGGGGTTGGTGGGGAAGTTGGGGGCCAGGGTCATGCCCAGCAGCCCTCGGTCCCAGAAGTTGTAGACGTTGACGTTCAGGTCCGCGAAGACGACCGGGGTGGTGTCGGTCAGGGAATCGAAGACCTTGATCACTCCCCGCTTCTCGGCCACGAAGACCCGCCCGTCGGGCGCGAAGCGGACGGCGGTGGGGTTCGTCAGCCCACTGAAGACGGTCGACTCCTGGAATCGGGCGGGCAGCGTGGCCGCTGCGGCCGGTTGCGCCGTCGAGACCACCAGGACCGGCAGCGTCGCCAGCACCAGTGCCAGGGAGAGCGCCGCGGGCAGCAGGCGCCGCCGGGCGAGAGGCCTTCGGTCCTGAGGCGTGCAGGAATGATGGTTGCGCATGTCGGCCCTTCCCCCCGTGCCGTGGCGGCGCCGATCTCCCCCTATAGTGGAGTCTGCCGGTCCGCCTGCCTACATACGGCAATCGTATTTTCTGCCTACGTCGCTACCGCCGCCGGGCTGTGACATGCTCGTCAGATGCTGGTCGACACCCACTGCCACCTGCACCTGCTGGAGCCGGCGCCGGACGAGGTGGTCGCCGAGGCCCTCGCCGAGGGGGTCGGGCACCTGGTCGACGTCGGGGTCGACCTCCCCTCCAGCCGGCTGGCCGTGGCCAACGCGGCCCGGCTGCCCCAGGTGTCGGCCACCGCCGGGATCCACCCGCATGACGCCGACACCTTCGACGCCGCCGCCCTGGAGGAGCTGTGCCGGCTGCTGGCCGACCCGCGGGTCGTCGGGGTGGGGGAGACCGGGCTGGACTACCACTACGACAACTCGCCCCGGGACGCCCAGCGGGCCGCCTTCGCCGCCCACGTGGGCCTGGCCCGCGAGCTCGACAAGGTCCTGGTCGTGCACTGCCGCGAGGCCTTCCCGGACGTGCTGGCCATCCTGGACGGCGAGGGTGCCCCACCGCAGGTGGTGTTTCACTGCTTCGCCGGCGACGAGCGGGCCGCCGCCCGGGTGGTCGAGGCCGGCTGGTACGTGTCGTTCGCGGGCGTGGTCACCTTCCGCAACGCGCCCGAGGTCCGGGCCGCCTGCGCGGCCGTCCCCCTCGACCAGCTGCTGCTGGAGACCGACAGCCCGTTCCTGTCCCCCCATCCCTACCGGGGCCGCCCCAACCGCCCCGGGCGGGTCGCGGTCACCGCCCGGACCGTGGCCGAGCTCCACGGCGTCCCGGTCGAGCAGGTGGCCGAGGCCACCACGGCCAGCGCGGCCCGGGCCTTCGCCCTGTCGCTGGGCGGCCGTGGCTGAGGAGCCGCCGCGGGCCCTGCTAACCCCCAGCCGGGTGCGGGAGCTGCTGGCCCGCCACGAGCTGCGGCCCAGCAAGGCGCTTGGCCAGCACTACCTGGCCGACCCCAACACCGCCCGCAAGGTGGCCCGCCTCGGCGGGATCGAGCCGGGCGAGACGGTGCTGGAGATCGGCCCCGGGCTGGGCAGCCTGACCCTGGCCCTGCGCGAGGCCGGGGCGGCGGTGGTGGCCGTGGAGGCCGACCCGCGCCTGCTCCCGGCCCTGGCCGAGGTGCTGGGCGACGACCCCCTGGTCCGGGTCGAGCTGGCCGACGCCCTCAAGGTCGACCTGGCCGCCCTCGCCCCGGCCGGGCGGCTGGTCGCCAACCTGCCCTACAACATCGCCGCCACCCTGGTCCTCAAGGTGCTGGCCGAGGCCCCGGCCATCGGCCACCTGGTGGTCATGGTGCAGCGCGAGGTCGGGGAGCGGCTGGCCGCGGCCCCCGGGTCGGCCGCCTACGGCGCCCCCAGCGCCAAGCTGGCCGCCCAGGCCAGCGCCCGCGTCCTGTCCCCGGTGAGCCGGCGCGTGTTCGTCCCCGAGCCCCGCGTCGACTCGGTCCTGCTCGGCGTGACCCGCCGCCAGCACCCGGCGGTGGCCGGGCTCGACCAGGCCGAGCTGAGCCAGGTCATCGACGCCGCCTTCGGCCAGCGGCGCAAGACCCTGCGCAACGCCCTGCGCGGCCTCGGCCTGGACGCGGCCGGGGTCGAGGCCCTCGGCCAGGCCGCCGGGGTCGACCTGGGCCTTCGCGCCGAACGGCTCGACGTGGCCGCCTTCGCCGCCCTCACCCGTCAGCGTTCGACGTCGCTTTTGAACCGATCGCCGGCCGCAGCTACCATGCCCGGGCATCGACGTCGGGGAGGGACGCTCGTGGCCAGTTCGCAACGCCAGCCAGGAGACGCGCCCCAGACGTCGCTGCGGGCCCGGGCCGCGGCCAAGGTCAACCTCGGCCTGTACGTGGGGCCGCTGCGGGCCGACGGCCGCTACCACGAGGTCGTCTCGGTGCTCCAGTCGATCGCCATCTGGGACGAGCTGGAGGTCGAGGTCGTGCCCGAGGGGCTGGGCCTGGAGGTCGAGGGCGGCGGCCTGCCCCCCGACGAGACCAACCTGGTGCTGGTGGCGGCCCGCGAGCTGGCCCGGCGCTCCCGGGACCTGCCGGGGGCCCGCTTCCGGCTCCGCAAGGGCATCCCGGTCTCGGCCGGCCTCGGCGGCGGCAGCGCCGACGGGGCCGCCGCCCTGATCGCCCTGGACCGGCTGTGGGGCCTGCACCTGCCAACGGTCAACCTGCACACCATGGCCGCCGAGGTCGGCTCGGACGTGCCCTTCTGCATCGCCGGCGGGTCCGGGGTGGCCACCGGGCGGGGGGACAAGATCCGCGAGGTGCCGAGCAAGGGCAGCACCTGGTGGGTCGTTGGCATCGACCACGAGCGGCTGGCCACCCAGGACGTCTACGACCACTTCGACGAGCTCGGCCTGGCCGCCCCGCTGGAGGGCCGCTGGCCCGACGACCTGCTGGCCGCCCTGGCCGTCGGCGACGCCCGGCAGCTGGCCGGAGCCCTCTCCAACGACCTGGAGCCGGCCGCCTTCGACCTGCTGCCCGGCCTGGCCAAGTCCAAGCGGCGGCTGCTCGAGGCCGGGGCCCTCGGCGCCATCATGAGCGGCAGTGGCCCCACCATGCTCGGCCTCTGCACCGACGAGGACCATGCCACCCAGGTGGCCAGGGCCGTCCAGTCCGGCTTCGCCCGGGTCGAGGTGGCCAGGGGCCCGGTCCCGGGCGTCACCTTCGGGTAACCTCGGGACCAGCCCTGGCGGGTGGTGTAATGGCAGCACGGCGGCCTTTGGAGCCGTCAGGTCAAGGTTCGAGTCCTTGCCCGCCAGCTCCGAGGATCATCGAGGAACGGGGGACCCGATGGGCGAGAGCCTGACCGTCGTCGTGCTCGCCGCCGGGGAAGGCAAGCGCTTCCGCTCGGCCCTGCCCAAGCCGCTGCACCCGGTCGCCGGCCGGCCGCTGCTGTGGCACGTGCTCGCCGCCGCGGCCCCGCTCAAGGCCGAACGGACGGTGGTGGTCGTCGGCAACGGCGCCGACCAGGTGACCGCCGCCACCGACGGGTTCGACCTGGGCCCGGTCGTCTTCGCCACCCAGGCCGCCCAGCGGGGCACCGGCGACGCCCTGGCCGCGGCCCTGCCCCTGCTGGAGGGCGACGGGGACGTCCTGGTCCTGTTCGGCGACACCCCGCTGGTCTCGGCCGAGCTGCTGGAGGGGCTGGTGGACGCCCACCGCTCGGCCAGGGCGGACGCCACCCTGCTCACCTGCACCATGACCGACCCGACGGGCCTCGGCCGGGTGCTGCGCGACCCCGACGGCGCCGTCACCAGGATCGTCGAGGAGCGCGACGCCACCCCAACCCAGCGCGCCATCCGCGAGGTCAGCGCCGGTATGTACGTGTTCCGGCGGCCGGTCCTGAACGGCCTCTCCGAGCTGCGCCCCGACAACGACCAGGGCGAGTACTACCTGCCCGACCTGGTCCCCAAGGTGCTGGCCGGCGGGGGCCAGCTGGTCACCGCCGAGGGGCCGGAGGAGGAGGTCATGGGGGTCAACGACCGGGTCGAGCTGGCCGCGGCCGAGGCGGTGCTGCGCCGGCGGCTGCTGGAGCGGCTGATGCTGGGCGGGGTCACCGTCACCGACCCGGCGACCACCTTCGTCGACGCCGACGTCGAGGTCGGCCAGGACACCGTGCTGGCCCCGCTGACCTTCCTGGAGCGCGGCACCCGGGTCGGGGCCCGCTGCCGCCTCGGGCCCAACGTGCGCCTGGTCGGCTGCACCGTCGGCGACGACGCCACCGTCGCCCAGGCCGTGGCCCTCCAGTCCACCATCGGCCCGCGGGTGGTGGTCGGCCCGTTCGCCTCCCTGCGGCCCGGCACCGAGCTGGCCGAGGGCTCCAAGGCCGGCACCTTCGTCGAGGTCAAGAACTCGGTGGTCGGCCCCGGGTCCAAGGTCCCGCACCTCAGCTACGTCGGCGACGCCGACATCGGCGCCGGGGCCAACGTCGGCGCCGGCACCGTGTTCGTCAACTACGACGGCGCCCGCAAGCACCGGACGACCGTCGGTGACGGCGCCTTCATCGGATCCGATACCATGCTGGTAGCCCCCGTGACGGTCGGGAACGGGGCCCAGACCGCCGCCGGTTCGACGATCACCAAGGACGTGCCGCCCGACGCCCTCGCCATCGAACGCTCCGACCAGCGGACCATCGAGGGCTGGGCGGCCAGGCGCCGCCGACAGAGGACCAAGGAGTGACGGGGAGGCGACGGTGAGCAACGGTGTGACGCCCAAGCAGGTGGAGGCGCTTGGGCGCAGGCACCTGATGCTGTTCGCGGGACGGGCCAGCAAGGAGCTGGCCAACGAGGTGGCCGGACACCTCGGGATCGAGTGCGGCTCGGTGGAGGTCCGGGACTTCGCCAACGGCGAGACCTACGCCCGGTTCGGGGAGAGCGTGCGCGGCACCGACGCGTTCGTGATCCAGACCCACAGCGCTCCGGTGAACGAGCGGATCATGGAGCAGCTGATCATGATCGACGCCCTCAAGCGGGCGTCGGCCAAGCGGATCAGCGCCGTCGTCCCCTACTACGGCTACTCCCGCCAGGACAAGAAGGGCCGGGGCCGCGAGCCCATCTCGGCCAAGCTGGTGGCCGACATGCTCGACACCGCCGGGGCCGACCGGCTGATCACCATGGACCTGCACTCCGGGCAGATCCAGGGGTTCTTCGACGGGCCGGTCGACCACCTGACGGCCATGCCGGTGCTGGGCGAGCACATCCGCACCAGCTGCGAGGGCCGCGACCTGGTGGTGGTCGCCCCCGACGCCGGGCGGGTCAGGACGGCCGAGAAGATGGCCGGCCAGCTCGGCGCCCCCCTGGCCTTCCTGCACAAGCGGCGCAGCCGCAGCGAGGCCCACAAGATCGAGGTCCGCGAGGTGGTCGGCGAGGTCGACGGCCGCCAGTGCGTGCTGATCGACGACATGATCGACACCGCCGGCACCATCGTCCAGGGGGCCGAGGTGCTGATGGCCAGCGGCGCCGAGCGGGTGACGGCCGCCGCCACCCACGGGATCTTCTCCGGCCCGGCCATCGACCGGCTCAAGAACGCCCCCATCGGCGAGGTCGTGGTCACCAACACCCTGCCCCTGGCCGAGGACCAGAAGATCGACAAGATCCGGGTGCTGTCGGTGGCCGGCATCGTCGCCGACGCCATCCGGGCGGTGTTCGAGGACGCCAGCGTCTCCGAGATCTTCAACGACCAGAACCAGCTCTGAGGCTGTTTGAGCCACGCGGGCGGCGTCAATCCTTAGGGGTGACGTAGTCCCGTCCTCGAACAGGAGGAGCACGTGGCAGGCGAGCTGCAGGGCAAGACCATCGCGTTCCTGGCAACCGACGGCGTCGAGCAGATCGAGTACACCGAGCCCCGCAAGGCGGTCGAGCAGGCCGGGGGCACCGCCCACCTGGTGTCGCTGGAGGCCGGCGAGATCCAGGGCTTCAACCACCTCGACAAGGGCGACACCTTCCCGGTCGACAAGGCCGTGGCCGAGGCCAGCGCCGACCAGTACGACGGGCTGGTCCTGCCCGGCGGGGTCGCCAACCCCGACTTCCTGCGCAACGACCCCGACGCCGTCCAGTTCGTGCGCTCGTTCTTCGAGGCCGGCAAGCCGGTGGGCTCGATCTGCCACGGCGCCTGGACGCTGGTCGAGGCGGGCGTTGTCAAGGGCCGCACGCTGACGTCCTGGCCGAGCATCCGCACCGACGTGGAGAACGCCGGCGGGACCTGGGTCGACGAGGAGGTCCACACCGACCGCGGCCTGGTCACCAGCCGCAAGCCCGACGACCTGCCGGCCTTCAACGCCAAGCTGGTCGAGGAGTTCGCCGAGGGCGTCCACGCCGAGCAGTCCCAGGCCACGACGAGCGCCTGAGCGGGCCGGCGATGGCGAAGCCGATCGCGGTGCTCGACGTCGACGGCACGCTGGTCGACACCAACTACCACCACGCCATCGCCTGGTTCCGCGCGTTCCGCGAGCACGGGCTGACCCTGCCGTGGCGGGTCCACCGCCACATCGGCATGGGCGGCGACCAGCTGGTGGCCGCCCTGGCCGGCCAGCGGGTCGAGGACCGCCAGGGCGACAGCATCCGGGCGGCCGAGACCGCCCTGTACGCCGACCTGATCGGCGAGGTGCAGCCGTTCGCCGACGCCCGCCGGCTGCTGGAGCTGCTGGACGAGCGCGGCCACCGGCTGGTCCTGGCCAGCTCGGGCAAGTCCGACGAGGTCGACCACTACCTGGACCTGCTGGAGGCCCGGGACCTGGTCGAGGCCTGGACGACCGCGGCCGACGTCGAGCGGACCAAGCCCGCCCCCGACCTGGTCGTCACCGCCGTCGACAAGGTCGGGGGCGGTGAGGCGGTGATGGTCGGCGACTCGACCTTCGACTGCCAGGCCGCCGGCCGGGCCGGGGTCCCGACGGTGGCCGTCCTCACCGGCGGCTTCTCCGAGCAGGAGCTGCGCCAGGCCGGCGCCGGGCCGGTGTTCGAGTCGCTCACCGAGCTGTGCGAGCGGCTCGACGAGACCCCGCTTGCCTCGGTTTGACGACCCGGGTTCAGGGCTAGGAGTTCGGGCAACGAACCGTACGACCAGGAGGAGGGTGCGACGCAGATGCCGAAGACGGCCCGCGACGTCATGACCCCGAACGCCGAGTGCGTCGGGGAGAACGAGACCCTGCTCGAAGCGGCCAAGAAGCTGGCCGACCGCGGCTTCGGGGCCATGCCCATCTGCGGCGAGGACAACCGCCTCAAGGGCATGCTCACCGACCGTGACATCGTCGTGAAGGCGCTGGCCCAGGGCAAGGACCCGGGCTCGACCCGGGCCGGCGAGCTCGGCGAGGGCAAGCCGGTCACCATCGGGGCCGACGACTCCATCCAGGAGGCCCTCAAGACGATGGCCCAGTACAAGGTCCGCCGCCTGCCGGTGATCGACGGCCACGACCTGGTCGGGATCATCGCGGTCGCCGACATCGCCCGCGAGCTGGGCGACGACGACTCCAAGGGCGACCTGATCGAGGCCATCTCCGAGGGCCC
>CALGFH010000001.1 GCA_937881255.1 uncultured Actinomycetes bacterium | reverse complement strand
CTGGGAGTGAGGCGCGGCGAGATTTGGTGGGCCGACCTTCCCGCTCCGTACGGCCGGCGGCCGGCGATTCTTGTTTCCCGCGACTCGGCTTATGCGGTGCGCCGATCGGTGACGCTGGTGCCGCTCACGACGCGGATGCGCGGCATCCAGGTCGAGGTTCCTCTCGGGCCCACGGATGGCGTTCCCCGCGCCTGCGTCGCCAACACCGACAACGTCATCACCGTCCGGACTTCCCGCCTCATCAGGCGCATCGGGCCGCTCGCCCCAGAGAAGCTGCGGGCGGTCGAGGACGCGCTGCGGTTCGCGCTGGCGCTGTAGCGCCCGTCGCCGACGGCGGTCCAAGCGGTCCCCAGATTGCTAGACCGGCATCTCGCGGCGGCCGGCGAAGGCTCGGCCGAGGGTGACCTCGTCGGCGTATTCGAGGTCGCCGCCGACGGGGAGGCCGCTGGCGATGCGGGTGACCCGGACGCCGAGGGGGTTGAGGAGGCGGGCCAGGTACATGGCGGTGGCCTCGCCCTCGATGTTGGGGTTGGTGGCCAGGATGACCTCGCGGATGGCGTCGGGCTCGAGGCGGCTCAGCAGCTCGCGGATGCGGAGGTCGTCGGGGCCGATGCCCTCGATCGGGCTGATGGCCCCGCCGAGGACGTGGTAGCGGCCGCGGAACTCCTGGGTCCGCTCGATCGCGACCAGGTCGCGGGGCTCCTCGACCACGCAGACCAGGCTGGGGTCGCGGCGGGTGTCCTTGCAGATGCGGCACAGGTCGCCCTCGGCCACGTTCCAGCAGACGCGGCAGAAGTGCACCCGTGCCTTGACCTCGGTGATGGCCCTGGCCAGGCGCTCGGCGTCGACCGTCTCGACCTTGAGGATGTGGAAGGCCAGCCGCTGGGCGCTCTTGGGACCGATGCCGGGCAGCCGCCCGAGCTCGTCGATCAGGTCCTGGACGGGGCCTTCGTACATCGGCTAGAGCCCCAGGCCGGGGGGCAGCCCCATGCCCTGGGTGATGCCGCCGAGGCGCTCGGCGGCCAGGTCCTTGGCCTTGCGCAGGCCCTCGTTGACGGCGGCCGTGACCAGGTCGCCCAGCATCTCGACGTCGTCGGGGTCGAGCGCGTCGGGATCGATCGAGACCGACTCCACCGTCTGGTCGCCCTTGACCCTGGCCGTGACCACGCCGCCGCCGGCCGTCCCCTCGACGACCTCCTCGGCCAGCTGGGCCTGGGTGTCCTCCATCTCCCGCTGCATCTTCTGCAGCTGCTTGAGCATCTGGTTGGGGTTGAACCCGCCGCCCCTTGGCATGCCCATTCCGCTACCGCCCTTTCCTGGCGCCCCGGCCTCCGCCCTTGCCGGAGTCGTTCGGGCGCTCCTCGATGACCTTCCCGCCGAGCTCCTTGGCGGCCCAGTCTGCCACCGCGCGGGCGTCGGCATCGGCGTCCATCGGGCGGCCCTCGTCGTTGGCCGGGTCGACCTCGAACTCGACCACCTCCTCGGGCGCGGAGGCCGCCGCCTCAGCGGGTGACGGGTCGGCGTCCTGGGGACCGGCGTGCTCGCCGACCACCACCCGGACCTCGAGGCCGCCGCCGAGCATCGCCTCGAGCACGCCGTCCACCTGCCGGCTGCGGCCGGCCAGGGCCTCGGCCTCGAACTTCCGGTCGCGGGGCAGCTCGATCACCAGCTGGCGGCCCTCGAGGGCGACCGGGCGGCCGTGGCCGAGGAAGCTGGCCGTGACCCGGCTGGCCGCCTGCACCCGTTCCAGCACCAGGGGCCAGGACCGCCGCACCAGGTCGAGGTCGACCGGGACCCGGGCCGGCGCCTCGGCCGCGCCCCAGCCCGCCTCCTCGGCCGGCGCCTCGGCCGCCTGGTCCCTCGGCTTGGCCCTCGACCCGGGCTTGGCCTCGGCGGCCGGGACCGCCTCCGGCCGGCTGGGAGCCGTCGCCGCCTTGCCCTTGGCCGGGGCCGGCGGCGTCGCCGCCTTGGCCGAGGCCGGCGCGGCCTTGGCGGCGGCGGGGACGGCCTTGGCCGGTGCCGGGGCCGGGCTGGCGGTGGGCTCGACGACGGCGGGACCCGGGCCGGCGCTGGGCGCCTGGGGCTCGGCGCCGGCGATCGAGAGCCGGCGCTCCAGGCGCTCGATCCGGGCCAGCAGGGCCTCGGCGTCCAGCGAGGCCTCGGGAACGGCCGCCCTGGCCAGGCCGACCTCGACCACCAGGCGCTGGTCGGTGGCGGTGCGCAGGTCGAGGTAGAGGTCGCCGACGATGGTGACCATGCGGCCGAGCTCGCCCGGCCCGAACCGCTCGGCCTGGGCGGCCAGCCGCTCCCTGGTCTCGGCGGTCACGTCGACCAGCGTGGTCGACTGGGGCGCGACCCGCAGCACGTACAGGTCGCGCAGGTGCTCGAGGGCCTCGCGGGTGAACTGGTGCAGGTCGTGGCCGGCGTCGACCACCCGCTCGACGCAGGCCAGCACGTCGGCCACCCGGTGGGCGGCCAGCGCCTCGGCCAGGTCGAAGCGGAGCTCGACCGGCAGCGCGCCCAGCACCTGGGCCACGTCGGCCAGGGTCACCTTGGGCCCGGCGAAGGTCAGCACCTGGTCCAGCCGGGAGAGGCCGTCGCGGTGGGAGCCGTCGGCCGCCCTGGCCACCAGCTCGAGCGCGGCCGGCTCGATGTCGACCTCCTCGGCCTCGCAGATCCTGGCGAAGTCCTGGACCAGGGCGGCGGTGCGGATGCGGCGGAAGTCGTGGCGCTGGCAGCGCGACCGGATGGCCTCGATCACCTTGTGGGGCTCGGTGGTGCAGAAGATGAACCGCACGTGGTCGGGCGGCTCCTCGAGCACCTTCAGCATCGCGTTGAAGCCCTGGGTGGTGACCATGTGGGCCTCGTCGATGATGTAGACCTTGAAGCGGGCCGCGGCCGGGGCGTAACTGGCCTTCTCGCGCAGGTCGCGGGCGTCGTCCACCGACCCGTGGCTGGCCGCGTCGATCTCGGTCACGTCCAGGTTGGTCCCGTCGGTGATCGAGACGCAGGCGTCGCAGACGTTGCACGGTTCCGGGGTCGGGCCCTTGACGCAGTTGAGCGCCTTGGCCAGGACCCGGGCCGTCGAGGTCTTGCCCGTCCCCCTGGTCCCGCAGAACAGCATCGCGTGGTGGACCTGGCCGGTCTGGATGGCGTTGACCAGCGTCCCCGTCACGTGGTCCTGGCCCACGATGTCCATGAAGGTCTGGGGGCGGTACTTGCGGTACAGGGAGACGTAGGCCATAGGGGGCCAAGGCTACCCCAGCCCCCGGACTCCCGTAGGGGCGAAATGGGTGGACCGTGCACCTGCCGTCGAATCCGTCGCCCGAAGCGCTTGCACGAGCCGGTGGCTCGGGCCCGGCACGCCCGCGGCACCCGTCAGTGCCCGCTTAGCGCTGCTTCCTCCCGGACCTGACGCGATTCACAGGGTGACGTTGCGCGGGACCTGACCGTCAACACTCCGTGCTCGGCGCTCTCTTCGGACTCGGACCCTCGGGCAGGGATTCAGCCCCGCTAGAGCGGCTTGCGGGTACAGGGCACCGCTAGCTCCCCGCCTAGCACGGTCCACGACCGAGCCTACCCGCCCGCCCCCTCCCCCGCCAGTCGCGGGGGAGCGCCGGATGGTGGAGCGGAGGCGGCCAGCGGCCCCAGCGCCCGCGCACGGTCGGTGCCGGCGGCGACGACCTCGACCCGGGCGCCGCCGTCGGCGGCCAGCGGCACGATCACCGGGTCGTCCCCGATCCGCTTGACCGCGCCCGGCTCGGCCGCCCGCGGGTCTCCGGCCAGCCCGTCGACCGCGACGAGCTCGTTGGCGAGCAGCAGCGGGGCCTTGGTCCAGACGAGCACGTCGCGGACCCAACGGCCAGAGCCGCGCTTCCACCTTGGTCCCAGCCCGTCGACCTCGCCGTCCACGACCCGGATGGCGCCCTTGAACACGCCGGGCTGTCTGGCGACCCAGCGTCGGCGGGAGAGCACGATGGCGAGGAGGGCGACGATCACGACCAGATCGACCCCGAGCACGGCCAGCAGCGCGACAACCATGCGGAGATGCTCGCCTCGTGGCCGGCATGCGGCATCACCCGCAACGGATGATTCCTGCTCCGGGACGCGGCCATGGCCCGATCCGGTGGCGGAGGCTGAGGGGTTCGAACCCT